>URNK01000129.1 GCA_900549195.1 uncultured Collinsella sp. | reverse complement strand
GGCAGCGTCAGATGTGTATAAGAGACAGGTTCTGTCCCAGGCCGTTTTGGTAGGCGCGCTCTTCCTCGTACAGGCGGCCGAGCGTGGGCGCATCGACGTTCTCGGCAAAGACCGAGAACTTGCCGGCGCGCAGCTGCGGATCGATCATAAAGCGCACGAGGGGCTCGCCGACAAAGACATAGCGGCGCTTTTCGGCCTGCGCCTTCACGAACTCGCGGACCTCGCGCGAAAGCTCGGGGTAGAACGGGGCGAGCATGGGATCGTCGTCGGCGGCGATCAGGATGGTATAGAGTGCCGGCGCCGTGTTGACGCCATTGATCACCAGAGTCTGATCCTCCATGTCGCGAGCGGCCTGCTTGGCAAGCTTCTTAAAGGAGAACGGGGCACGGGTGGCACCGAAGATGCCGGCCACGTGGTCCTCGAAGATGTTCAGGAAGTTCACGAAAGATCACTCTCCGTATAGGTTCTTTGGTATCCGAGCAAATATAGGCATATCCCAACGATTATAGAGGATAGGGTTCCCGCAACCGCCGCCTTGGCGACGACCGCGGCTGCAAGGCTGGCAATTTCCATATGGTGTGCAAGACAGGACGCCGCTGCGCAGCCGATGCCGGTGACAGCGATGGCGGCGATTGCGGCAAGGTTTGAGCCCTGGTCGGCACGCTTGGCATGGGCATTGAGCAGCGCAGATGACGCCGCGGCAGTTGCCGCTACCAGCACAAAGGCAGCCCAAAGGAGCGGGTCTCCCAGCGCTGCGGCAACGTTACCGAGCCCCAGCACGCCTCCGGCTGAAAGCGCGACCGTGGCCAGACGGGCAAAAAGCGCGCCCATGCCCGTTGCCGCGGCGGCGCTTGCCGGGCCGAGCCAAAATGACGCGACGCCGGCGGCGACCCCAGCTGCCAGGAAGGTATTGCCGGTCAGACAGCCAAGCGCGAGTGCACAGGTGAGTGCGGCGCTCGCGGCAGCCTCGGTGCGACCCCAGGCGATCCACCAACCGGACATGGCGGCGGCAAAGATCACCGCGACGGGCAGCATCGACAGGATGCCCTGCGCCTGCATGGTGGCGTTGGCCATGAGCACCAAAAAGCCCACAGCCGAGATGGCCGAGCCAATCTGGGGGGCCAGGCCAGCCGCCGCTCCGATCGCGATGGCCGCAATGACCAGGCCGGGAAGCGCCGCGACCCCGGCCGTTTGCATCAGCAAAAAGCTAAAGGTGCCGCACGTTAGCGCCGAGATAGTGCGCATGGTGTAGTCGCGCGCATGGCTCCAGCGCGTGCCCGCCCAGCCGAGTGCGGGGTCGACCTCGATGGCGTCGTCCTCGTAGTGCGACGGCTCGATATCGTCGAGCTCCTGCTCGTCATCCGAAAGTTCGCCAACCATTTGCTCCAGGCTGCGACGGCCCTCGCGCACGCTGCCCAGACCGGCAAGGAGCTGGTCGCAAAATGCCTCGATGCTGTTGGGGCGGTCCTGCGGCATGGGGGAGAGCGCGCTCATGAGCGCGGCCTCGGCTCCCGGGGGAAAGTGTGGTATCAGCTCGCTGGGATAGGTGGCGCCGCCGATGATGCGGTCGAGCGAGTCGGCGGGCGTGGCCGCCATAAAGGGAGCGCTGCCGCACAGGCCCTCGTAGATCACACAGGCGAGGGCAAAGACATCGGCGCGTTCGTCGACCGTGCCGGTCTCGATATCGAGCTGCTCGGGCGGCATGTAGCCGATGGTGCCGCCGCGCGAGCCGCCAAAGCCACCGGCGGACGACAGTCGCGCCATGCCAAAGTCGGTGAGCTTTACATTGCCCGAGTGGTCGATGAGCACGTTGGCGGGCTTAATGTCCAGGTGGAGTACGCCATTACTATGGGCGAAGGTGAGCGCCTGGCCTAGGGCATCGGCAATGGCCGCGGCCTCGTCAAAGGTAAGTGAGTGACCGTCCACGCGGTGCAAAAACTCGGCCAGCGACATGCCATCGACATATTCCATAACCAGGTAGGCATAGGCTGTGTCGTGCGTAAAGTCGATGACCTGCACGATGTTGGGATGTTGAAGCATGGCGGCAGTGTGCGCCTCGCGCAGGACATCCATGATGTCGCTGGCGGGCATGCCGACACCGTTAATAAGGGGGATGCGCTTAATGGCGACGCGGCGGCGCAGGTGCGTGTCGCGGCAGATCTCGATGGAGCCAAAACCGCCGGTCGCAAGTGTCTCGAGCGGCTGGTACCGCTTGAGCAGCTCGCGAGAGCTGGTGCCCTCCAAAGGAACGTCTGGCGAGAACCGGGCGGTATGTTGCGAGAAAAGCGGCATGGCCAACCCTCGTGCGTTTAAAGTTCGTTTGCGAGCGGCGGGCACGGGGCCGAGCCGTTCGCGGTGGCATAGATGCTGCTAGTGTAGCACGCTCGGGTGCATGGGGAGGATAGCGGGATGCGAGGCTGCCTGTCTGGCTTGGCCTTAGCGCTTCTTCTTGTTCTTCTTCTGCTTGCGCTTGGTCTCCTGGGGCTTGTCGCCCTGCTTGGCCTCGGCGGCGGCCTTCTCGGCCTTCATTTTCTTCTTCTTGGTCTCGATGCGGAGTTTTTTGTTGATGCGCGCCTTAAGGAAGGGACCGAACTGCTCGGCATCGCCGCGGACAAAGGTGTCCTTAGGGATCGTCACGCCCTGGTCGGCGAACATGGCCACAAAGATGCGCTCGCCGTCGAGCACGTGGTCGAGCTTTTCAAACGGGAAGAACTGTGACTTGCCGCTCTTGCCCCAAACCATCAGGCCGTCCTCGTTGGCGGCGACGCGGCGATAGCGGCCGCCCATGGACTCGTCGGCCTCAACGGCGTCGATAAAGTCGCGGGCGAGGGTGTGGTGCAGGTTTTTGCTCCACCAGGCCAAAAAGGCGCCGAACACGATCAGGACGACGCCAAACTTGATCCAGTTGCCGCCGGCCACCAGCATGCCGATGCCGATGAGCGCGGCAATTGCCGCGGCGACATACAGCGAGCCGCGACGCCTGGGCGAGGCGACCAGGCGGGCGAAGTCGGTGACCAGGTCGTTTTCGTACTGGTACTCGTTGAGGTACAGGATGCCGTCGTCGGCTGCGGCCTGCTCCTCGAGCGCGACCTCGACCTGGTCGGCTGCTTCGGAGGGGACGAGGTTGCTCTCTGCGTCTGCCATGCTCTTTGGACTCCTATCGCGGCGGGCTCGCCGTACGGGTATTATGGAATGCAGTATGCCGTGCGACCGCATGGCCGCCGCGGCAACAAGACTCAGTATACCCGGGGGAGCACCCATGGAATCGTTGTACCGAAAGTATCGCCCGCTCACCTTCGACTCCGTGGTGGGCCAGCAGCATATCGTCTCGACGCTCGAGCACGCCATCACCGAGGGGCGCCTGTCCCACGCCTACCTGTTCTGCGGACCGCGCGGCACGGGCAAGACCACCATGGCGCGCATTCTGGCCAAGGCGCTGCTGTGTCGCAATGCCGAGGCGGCGCGCGCCGAGGGTGCAAGCGGCTGCATGCCCGACGGTACTTGCGAGGAGTGCGAGCTCATTGCCGAGGGTAACCACCCCGATGTCTACGAGCTCGATGCCGCCTCCCGCACGGGCGTGGACAATGTGCGCGAGGAAATCATCAACTCCGTCAACTTTGCCCCGGTGCGCGGCAAGTACAAGATTTATATCATCGACGAGGTCCACATGCTCACAACGGCGGCGTTTAACGCGCTGCTCAAGACGCTCGAGGAGCCGCCGGCACACGTGATCTTTGTGTTGTGCACCACCGACCCGCAAAAGATTCTGGAGACCATTCTCTCACGCTGCCAGCGCTTCGATTTCCACCGCATCGGCAACGAGGATATCGAGCATCGCCTGTCTTACGTGTGCGAGCAGGAGGGCTTCGATTACGACGACGAGGCACTCGCCATTGTGGCGCGCCATGCCAAGGGCGGTATGCGCGACGCGCTTTCCACGCTGGAGCAGCTGAGCGTCTTTGGCAACGGTTCTGTGCATGCGGACGACGCCCGCTCGCTTTTGGGCGAGGTTTCGGACCAGATCCTGGGCGAGTTTTCCCGCGCCATTGCCGATCGCGATGTTGCCGAGCTCTATGGACTGATCCGTGCGCAGGTCGAGGAGGGCAATGACCTGCTGGAGCTGACGCGCGACCTGGTGGCGCATGTGCGCGACGTGTACGTTGCCTGCGTTGCCGGTGCCCGTGCCGAGCTGTTTGAGGGCGGCTCCGAGCAGGCCGAGGCGCTTGCTGCCGAGGCCGCTGCCTTTGGCGAGCATCCTGCCGACCGCCTGGCCCGCGTGCTGACGGTGCTCGACGATGCCGCACTGGAGATGAGGGGCGCGAGCGACGTGCGCCTGGTGCTCGAGATTGCCTGCACGCGTCTGGCGCGTCCCGAGGCCGATTTAACGATTGAGGCATTGGCCGAGCGCGTGGCACGCCTGGAGGCCATGATTGCCAACGGCGCCGTGCCGGCGAGCGTGGCTGCTGCTCAGGCCGCCGCGCCTGCAGCATCCGTACCCGCTGCTGCCCAACAGCCGACGCTCATTTCGGGCGCTCGTGCTGCCGCTCCGGCGGCATCCGCTGCCCCCGCTGCTACGTCCGCGCGCCAGGGCGGTATGCCTTGGGACCGCGGCGCTGCTGTTCCGGCTGCCCAGCCTGCGACCAAGTCCGCGGCTCCTGCGCCGGCGCCCAGACCTGTAACGCCTGCACCTCAGCCCGTTGCGGCTCCGGCTTCCGCGCCTGCTGCATCGACCGTGTCGGTGTCCAAGCCCAACAACGCCGCCCAGGTTGCCGCCGCCGGTGCTGCCGAGACCCCCGCGGTTGAGGACGCCGGCGAGCTCCAGCGCAAATGGGCCGAGGTCGTCGAGCGCGTCAAGGCTCGTCAGGCCTCCTACGCAGGGCTTTTGCTCAACGCCCGCGCCACGGCCGACGACGGCTCCAAGCTCACGGTCTCGTTCCCCGCGGGTTCGACTTTTGCCATCAAGATGCTCGGTCGCGCCGATACGCAGTCGGTGGTCCTGCCGACGGTCTGCGCGGTCTTCGGTCGTCGTACCGTCGACTATGTCCTGGATGGGGGTGGCACGCCGGCTCCTCAACATGAGGAGCATTCTCCATCTGCACGGGCTGCGGTATCTGCGGACCCGCAACCCGTGTCCTCGGTCTGTCTCTTATACACATTCTGACGCTGCCGACGACTCCTTACG
>URNK01000128.1 GCA_900549195.1 uncultured Collinsella sp. | reverse complement strand
TGAGCGCTAGTCTCGTGGGCTCGGAGATGTGTATAAGAGACAGCCCTTGGTGCTCTCGATGCAGGCGATGGCGGGGGACCAACGGGGGTCGACACCGGTATTCCAAGCGGCGACGGCAAAGTTATAGCCCTGGCCTGCCATGGGGGAGCCGGCGAGATAATTGTCGATGCGGCCTGTCCACTCATTAATGAACGAATCGTAATCGGAGCTACCAGTATTGGAGCTGTTCACCGTGGTGTCGATGGTGGTGTTGGTGTTGGTGGCCTGGCTGCTGGAATTGCTGCCGCTTACGCCCTCGCCCGAGAGCTTCTCGGCGGCAGCGGCCTTATCGGCCTCAAGCTTGGCAAGCTCGGCGGCATTTTCCTGCTCGGCTTTTGCCTGTGCCTCGCTGCGGAGCTGCTGGGCCTGTGCCAGCGCATCCTCGGCGTTTTTCTGCTCTGCCTCAAGCTGAGACTTGGCCTGCTGGAGCTCAGCCTTGTTCTGCTCGAGTTCGGTTTGCATGTTATTGAGCTCTTCGATCTCGTCGACGCTCGAGCTCGTGATCTGGTTGGTGTATTTGCAGGTCGTGATGAACTCACCCAGGCTCTGCGCGTTGACCAGGAAGCTCACGATGGGATTGGTGCCCTTCTGATACTTGTACAGATCGCGCATGGCGGAGCTTGCCTTGGCCTGCTGCTCGGGAAGCTTGGCCTCGATTTCCTCGATGCTTGCCTCATTGGAGTCAATCTGCTTTTGCAGGTCATCGAGTTTGGTGCGGGCGTCGTTGTAGGCGCTCGTGGCGGCTTCGATCTTCTGCTGGGCTGCGGAAAGCTGGTCCTGCGTTGCCTGCGAGGCGGCATACGCCGCAACGGGGGAGAGCATCGGCGTGGCCGTCAGCGCAACGGCGAGCGCGGCGCTCGTGATGATACGAGCCGGCTTCGACGCAATGAGCGCTGCGGTGCGATGATTCGAATGCTGCATCCAGTCCCTCTGCAATCAATCGTAGGTTATGGTTCGAACGGTATTCTACTACTGCTTTCGACCTCAACTTGAACCTTAAAGGTTCCAAAGGGTCAAGTTGAACTTGAGGCTTTGGCTTTGACCTGCAGTTATGATGAATTGTTGAGAAACCATAGAGTTCAACTTTAACGTTACAGAGCCCTGTTTGAGAGGAGTTTTGGGCTGTAAAAGCTATCTCAACGTGGGGTTTTATAACTACAGCGTGCCCTTCTGGCGAGCCTGCTCAATCTCTTCGAGGGCCTCGGCGGGGGTGAACGAACAGGTGCCGTCGCCGAGTTTGACTACCCGGATATCGTCGCCGGTATGGACCTCTCCGCCCTTTAGTACCACGCCAAAAACGCCCTCGTGGGGAAAGATACAGTCGCCGGCGAGATAGTAGATGGCACAGCGGGTGTGGCAGACCTTGCCGATCTGACTGATTTCGACCAGGACATCGTTGCCAATCTTGAGCTGCGTTCCCAGGGGGAGCGAGAGCAGGTTGATGCCCTGGGTTGTGAAGTTCTCGCCAAAGTCGCCCTCGCGCACATCGAGCCCGCGCGCCTGCGCCGTCTGGATAGACTCTGCAGCTAAAAAGGAAACCTGGCGGTGCCAATGCCCGGCGTGCGCATCGGAGGCGAGGCCAAACTGCTCGATGACGGTGTCGTGCCCGTCGGCGACGGGTGACTTACGCGTGCCTTTGTGCTCCGACGTGTTGATTGAGACGATACGGGCAGGCCCGTTGTAAGCATCGTTTGCGGTGCGTAGGGGAGCTGCCGTTTGTGCGCGTTCCGCCAGCTCGTGCTTCGCGGCATTGAGGATGGGATTATCGGTCGGATGGTCTTGGGGCACGTGCGCGCCTTTCGCTCGAAGATGTCAATATGCTGAATCCTACAACAACGGTAGGTTCATTGCCCATTGTCATACAACGGTGGGCGCCGTCTTCGTGCTGGACGATTACGTCGATTGCCATAGATACGGTGGAGCTTTGGGCGCCGGCGGCTTGGCACGCTAGAATAAATCAGTTGCGCAAAGACCGCCCGTTGTGTGGGCAGTTCATGATAGGAAGTTTCCATGGCATTGCAATTTACAGAGCGCGAGTTCATTCCCGTGCTGCTTGGTGGCGACATCAACGCCTATTCGGTGGCGCGCGCCTTCTACGAGGAGTACCAGGTCAAGAGTCTGGTCTTTGGCAAGTATCAGACGGGTCCCGCGTACCGCAGCCAGATTATCGACTACACGCCCAACGTGGATATCGACACCATGCCCGTGATGCTCAAAACCGTCAACGGCATTGCCCAAGCGCATGCCGACAAGACTATTGTCCTTGTGGGCTGCGGCGACAACTATGTCGCTCTCGTGGCTCAAGCCAAGGATGCTCATGAGCTGGCGGATAACATCGTCGCTCCCTACGCGTCCTACAGCATGCTCGAGCAGTGCCAGAAGAAGGAGATCTTCTACGAGCTGTGCGAGAAGCATGGCGTGCCCTATCCGCACACGTTTACCTTTACCAAGGCGATGCTCAATGCCCAGGGTGAGGCGCCTGCCGAAGTGCTCGACCAGATCGATTTTCCTTACCCGATGATTCTGAAGCCTTCTGACGGCATCATGTGGTGGCAGCATGAGTTCGAGGGCCAGAAGAAGGCCTATGAGATTGCCGACCGCGCCGAGCTGGAACAGGTCATTCGCGACTCGTATGCCAGCGGCTACACCGACGACCTGATCTTGCAGGATCGCGTGCCCGGCAACGACGAGTACATGCGCGTGCTCACCAGCTATTCCGACCGCAACGGTAAGGTCCGCATGATGTGCCTGGGCCATGTGCTGCTCGAGGAGCATCAGCCCCACGGTGTCGGCAACCATGCCTGTATCATTACCGAGCCCAACGACGAGCTCATGGGCGGCGTGCGCAAGTTGCTCGAGGACCTTCACTTTGTGGGCTATTCCAACTTTGACGTTAAGTACGACGAGCGCGACGGCTCGTTTAAGTTCTTCGATTTCAACACGCGCCAGGGCCGCAGCAACTACTACGTTACCAACAGCGGCTTTAACGTTGCCAAGTATGTGGTGGACGAGTATGTGTTCAACCGTCCGTTTGAGCCGGAGTTTGTGACGGCTCAGGACGAGGCCCTGTGGATGGTCGTCCCCATGGGCGTCGTCGACAAGTACGTCAAGGATCCCGAGCTGCGCGCTAAGGTGCATCGCCTGGACAAGGAAGGCAAGGGCGCCGACCCTTCGTTTATGAAGGGCGACTTTGTCTTTAACCGCTGGCTGCGCATGTGGCACACCAAGCTGCGCCACTTTAAGCTGTTCAAGACGTATTACAAGTAGATGAGCGCGGCGCCCGTCCGGTTTGCATCGGGCGGGCGCGGGTATGATACGCGCAATTGCGCAAGCGTCACCAAGGAGGCGGCGATGGAAAAGCTGGGAGTTATCGGCGGCATGGGCGCCGAGGCCACGTCGTATTACTACGACCAGGTGGTGCGTCATACGGCTGCTGCCTGCGATCAGGAACATATCGACATGGTGGTACTCTCCAAGTCGACCATGCCCGACCGCACGCTGGCCATTAAGACCGGCGAGCATGCCAAGCTGCTGGCGACCATGAAAGAGTGCGCCCAGGCACTCGAGTCGCTGGGCTGTGCACACATTGCCATTCCCTGCAACACGTCACACTACTTCTATGACCAGATCCAGTCGTTTACGAAGGTGCCGATTATCCACATGCCGCGTGAGTCGGTGCGCTATGCCCTTGCGGGTGCGGTGATGGGGGAGTGCGAGTTCGACCCCAACCTGAGTATGCCGGCCGAGCCGGTGCACAAGATTGGCATTATGGGAACCGATGGCACCGTGGGCGCGGGCGTCTACGGCCGCGAATGTAAGGCTGCGGGTGTTGAGGTCGTCTATCCCAGCGAGAAACGTCAGAACGATGTGATGTCGCTTATCTACGATGATGTGAAGGCCGGACGTGAGCCCGATATGGATAAGTTCGACCGCGTGATGTGGGAGTTCGCCCGTAGCGGCTGCGACCGCGTCATTCTGGCCTGCACCGAGCTCTCGGTGCTGCAGAAGTACCGAGAGGTGCCCGAGATCACCCTCGACGCCATGGACGTCCTGGTGCGCGAATCCATCATCCGTTGCGGTGCTCCCTACCGCCTCTAGCTTCCGATCTGCCAAAAAGGGACAGGTTAATATTGGTAGGTTTTATCTGGTGAAACAGTAAAGGCCTCGGCTCGTTTGGTGCGAGCCGAGGCCTTTTGCGTTGGGCGGTTGCTGTCGGTAGTGAACTAGAACAGGAAGCCGATGGCGATGAGGGCGATGCTGACGATGAGCACGGCGATGTCTAGGCCCTTGATGGGGTAGCGCTTGTACGAGCTGGCGCGCGTACGCAGATAGAAGCCGCGTTGTTCTGCCGCCAAGGCTGTGGCATCGGTTTTGCCCACGCTTGAGATGAGCAGCGGCACGCACAGTGGCAGCATGAGCTTAAGCTTCTTAATGGGGTTCTTGGTGTCGTACTCGACGCCGCGTGCGGTCTGCGCCTCCATGATGGCGTTCATCTCCTGACCAAACACCGGCACGAAGCGCAGCGCCGTGGTAAAGGTGAAGGCATAGCGATACGGCACGTGCAGCACCTCGACGCAGGCGTTGGCAAGGTCGTTGAGCTTGGTCACCATGAGCATGAGGATGAGTGGTAACGCCACACCCAGCAGGCGCAGACAGGCCTTCGATCCTGTGATGAGACCCGTGTCGGTGATAAAGCCCCACACCACGTTGCCATCGCGCATAAAGGCCAGCTGGAGCACCAGCATGATAAGCGCGAGCGGAATCAGCAGCTTGAGTAGCGAGAGCAGACGGTCGACGACGCCGGCGTAGGCGCCCAGTGCAAGGGTGAGCGCCAAAAAGCCCAACAGCGCCACGTAGGTGTCGGACAGGAAAATGCCGATGATGATGGCGGCGGCAAGGCCCAGTTTGACGACCGGGTTCAAGCGGTGCAGCAGTGTATCGCCCGGCATATAGTCGATGACGCTAACCACGGTGGACCATCTCCTCGGTAATGCGAACGATATCGGTGACCTCGCTCACCTGTGCAAAGGCGGGAGAGACGGAGGATGCCAGGCGACGAGAAAGCTCTATGACCTGGGGCGGCTCAACGTAGGCTCTGTCTCTTATACACATCTCCGAGCCCACGAGACTAGCGCTCATCTCGT
>URNK01000127.1 GCA_900549195.1 uncultured Collinsella sp. | reverse complement strand
CTACACGTAAGGAGTCGTCGGCAGCGTCAGATGTGTATAAGAGACAGGCATACGCGTTGGGCCTGTCGCGCGCTGTGCGCCGGAAAGGCCGTGCTGTGCGAAAAGCCGGCCGTTTTGAGTGAGGAAGAGGCCCTCTCGATCGCCTCCACCTCTCGCGAGCGCGGCGTGCTGTTTATGGAGGCGATGAAGAATCGGTTTTGCCCGATGCGCACTCGCGTGAAAGACTTGCTTGCGTCGGGTGAGCTTGGCCGTATTGTCTCGATTGAAAGCGTGCAAAAGCTCGATTACGGCGAGTCTCCTTCGGGCTATCTGCTTGATCCGCTGCAGGGCGGCTGTCTATATGACATGGGCTGTTATGCGGTCGGTTGGTTTGAGGATTTGCTCGCGGGCGCGTGCGAGGTTTCGTCCCGTGAAGTTCGCTGGCGTGACGTATCAGGCGGCCGTGTCGATTGGGCCGACGAGATCCATATGAGCGTCGGCGGTATACCCATTCATATGGTGTGCGACGGCAAAGCAGCATATGAAAGCCGCTTAACGATTGCCTGTGAGCGGGGCTCGTTGGAAATCGAGCGTCTCCATCGCCCCGAGCTCGCCCATGTGAAGTACTCCGACGGTCGAGTACTCGAAATCGATGCACCATTTGAGGTCGATGATTTTTACGGTGAGGCATCGCATGCGACACAGCTCATTCAGGCGGGGAAACTCGAAAGCCCCATCATGTCCCTAGCCGCTACACAGCGCTGTGCGCACATCATCGATGCGATTCGCTTGAAACTTTAGGGCGTGGGGGCATGGCGCCAACGCCTGGAATGCCTTGGAGGCCTTTGCCCCTGATGCCTCTTTTATAACTTGCGGTGGAATACGGTCTGTTTGCGCCAAAATAGGGCACCAATAGACCGTATTTCACCGCAACTGATGAAGAGGGAGTTGGAGATGCTGACGATCGGGTGTCATCTTTCGACGACGAAGGGCTATCGGGCGATGGGGGAGACGGCGCTGTCCATTGGCGCCAATACCTTTGCGTTCTTTACGCGCAACCCGCGCGGTGGCAAGGCAAAAGATCTTGACATGGATGACGTGGCGGCTCTGCGCGAGCTTATGGCGCAAAACGACTTTGGACCGCTGGTGGCGCATGCCCCGTATACCTATAACCCCTGCTCCGCTAAGGAGCGGGCGCGCGAGTTTGCCCTGGAGGCCATGGCCGAGGATCTGCAGCGCATGGAAGCGCTGCCCGGCAACTACTACAATTTTCATCCCGGTGCGCATGTGGGACAGGGGGCAGACGCCGGCATTCAGATGATTGTCGACACGCTCTGTCAGGTGATGTTTGAGGGACAGCAGACGACGGTATTGCTCGAGACCATGGCAGGCAAGGGCACCGAGGTGGGCCGTAGCTTTGAAGAACTGGCGTGCATTATCGATGGCGTTGCCGCCAAGTGCCCAGAGCTGTCCGATAAGCTGGGCGTTTGTTTGGACACCTGCCATGTGAGCGATGCCGGCTACGACATCATCCATGATCTGGACGACGTACTCGACGAGTTCGACCGCGTGGTGGGTATCGATCGCTTGCATGCCGTACACATCAACGATTCGAAGAACCCTTGTGGCGCCCATAAAGATCGTCACGAGTGCATCGGCAAGGGATACCTTGGCAGCGAGGAATTTGGTGGCGGTATGCAGGTTATGCAGAATATTGTATCGAATGGCCGTTTGCGTTCGCTGCCGTTAATTTTGGAGACTCCGAACGAACTTGCAGGTTATGCAGCTGAAATTAGACTATTAAGGTCATTGCAGCAGTAATGACTGTCACAAAGTAGAGTATTCCATTCACGTTATGGGTTTGTTTCAATCAGTTTTCTCATTGCAGATTCGTAATTCCGGGTGCATAATAGCCAACAGTTTTTGCAGACCTCTGAATCAAACGAGGTCACCGGAAGGAGACTGATTATGAAGCTGAAGAAGCTTGGCGCATTTGCCGCCACGGGTGCTATGGCACTCGCCCTTGCTCTGACGGGCTGCGGTTCGTCCAACGCCACCTCTGGTTCTGATGCCGGTTCCAGCAGCTCTGACGACGCTAAGGTCGAGAAGGTCGACGGCTCCAAGGAGTACGCGCTCGTCAAGGACGGCACGCTGACCGTCGGCACCTCTGCCGAGTACGCGCCGTTTGAGTACAAGGATGACAACGGCGACTACCAGGGCTTTGACCTTGAGCTCATCAAGGCTATCGGTGACAAGCTGGGTCTGGATGTCGAGTACGTCAACAATGACTTTGACACGCTGGTTCCGGGCGTCGCTTCGGGCGCCAAGTATGACGTTTCCATCGCGGCTATCACCGACACGCCCGAGCGTGAGAAGGAAGTCACTTTCTCTGATTCCTACTACATGGACGATCAGGCTATCGTGACCAAGGTCGATAACACCGACATCACGGCCGACAACTACAGCGAGAAGCTCAACAACGCCGACGCTACCATCATCGTCCAGTCTGGCTCGACCGCCGAGGCCTTTGCCCAGGAGAACTTCCCCAAGGCCAAGATCGTCCCCTACAAGGACGCCACCGAGTGCTTCAGCGCCCTGCAGTCCGATAAGGGCGACGCCGTAGTCACCAACCGCTCCGTTGCGAGCCAGCTGACCGCCGAGCAGTTCAACACCTGCCAGACCATCAAGCAGATCAGCACCGGCGAGGAGTACGCCATCGCCATCAACCAGGGCAACACCAAGCTCAAGGACGACATCAACCAGGCTATCAAGGACCTGACCGACGACGGTACCGTCGACGCCCTCATGGCTAAGTACAATATCAAGTAAAATAACTACTTGATTGCGCGCGGGCCCTTTCCGTTTTGGCGGAAAGGGCCTTTGCGCTTCTCTTGACGGAGAGCGTTTCCGTCTCGTTTTGCCGGCAACTTCTACGATAGGAGCCACCTTGTCTCGACTGAACAAAGGGGCCGCGGAGCAGCGTTTTCCACTGCCCTCGATGCTCCAAAAGCTGGCCTGTGCCCTGGCTGTGGCGCTCGCCCTGGTATGCGCGGGGGCCTGCGTGCCCACGACCGCCCAGGCGCTTGAGACCGCAAAGATTACCGCCCGACCCAATACCGGTTCGGGTAGCGATGTGGTCGGCGGCACCGAGACGCGCATCACTTGGGAAGTTCAGGCCGATGCCGACGAGGAGCTGAGCGGTCTTTCGCTGACGTTTGTCGACGGCACGACGTTTGGTACCGATGACACGCGATTGACGATGCTCTCGGGCGAGGACCTCATGGATCGTACGCCCATGAAGCCCACGTGCAAGGCTGACGGCCAGACGCTCAAGATTGACTTTGGCGAGACGGCGCCTGCCGGCGGCTATTTCCGCGTCGAGGTTTACGGTGTGACGTTTCCCGTCGAGGGCGGCGATGAGGCCTTTAGCGGCACCTATACGCTCGCCGACGGTTCGACCAAGAAGATCTCCAAGATTCCGTCGGTGGAGATCAAGGGCGTGACGGCCTTCGATAACTTCCTGGCCGACCTTAAGGAGCAGCCGTGGGTCGAGGCGTGGAACTCCAATATGTTCCTGCGCCTGTTCCTGAACCCGGTCATTTTGGTCCAGAGCCTGCCGATCGTCTTCAAGGGCTTCCTTATGTCGCTTTCGATCGTGCTCGTGGCGTTTCCGCTGGCAATTCCCTTTGGCTTTGCCCTGTCGCTTATGCGCATCTCCAAGTCGCGCATCCTGCGCTGCCTCGCCGGCATCTACGTGAATATCATTCGCGGTACGCCGGCGTTCCTGCAGATCTATATCGCGTTCTTCGGTCTGCCGTTGGCCGGCGTCAAGGTGGACGACTATGTTTTGGGCGTTATCGTCATGGCCATGAACTCGTCTGCGTACCTGTGCGAGATCTTCCGTGCCGGTATTCAATCGATCCCCAAGGGCCAAAACGAGGCTGCTCGCTCTCTGGGCATGAATGCCTTCCAGACGCTGCTCTACGTTATGATTCCGCAGACATTCCGCAATGTTTTGCCTACGCTGACCAGCGAGTTTATCTTGCTTTACAAGGATACGTCGCTGCTTGCCGCCGTGGGTGTGGTCGAGATCGTCATGAACGCCCGTACCATCGTGGCCACGACGGGCTCCATCACGCCGTATGTGGTTGCCGCCCTGTTCTATCTGGTCATCACCCTGCCGCTCGCTCGCTTGGTGAGCGGTCTTGAGGCGAGGCTTTTGGGCACGACCGAGACCAAGAAGAAGCGTCCCGCCAAGAGCGCCGGACAGGTTGTCGCGACGCCTGCCGATCACATCGCCGGTTTGTAAGGAGGTCCTATCATGAGCGAAACCAATAACTCGAACGAGGTCGTCGTCAGTATCAAGAACCTCCAGAAGGCCTTTGGCGATAACGTGGTCCTGCGCGATATCGATCTAGATGTGCACAAGGGTGAGGTCGTTGTGGTCCTGGGCCCTTCGGGCTCGGGCAAGTCGACGATGCTTCGCTGCATCAATCGTCTGGAGCATCCCACGAGCGGCTCGATCATCGTTGAGGGCGTGGACGTGTGCGCCAAGGGTGTCGACCTCAACAAAGTGCGCACGCACCTGGGCATGGTGTTTCAACAGTTCAACCTGTTCCCGCACCTGTCGGTCAAAAAGAACGTCATGCTTGCGCAGCAAAAGGTGCTCAAGCGCAGCAAGGAAGAGGCCGAGAAGATTGCCATCGAGGAGCTGACCAAGGTCGGCCTGGCCGAGCGCATCGACTTTATGCCGAGCCAGCTCTCGGGCGGTCAGCAGCAGCGCGTGGCGATCGCCCGCGCCCTGTCGATGAATCCACACGTGATGCTCTTTGACGAGGCTACGTCAGCGCTTGACCCCGAGCTTGTCCGCGACGTTCTTGGCGTCATGCGCGATCTTGCACGTGACGGTATGACCATGATCGTGGTGACGCACGAGATGGGCTTTGCCCGCGATGTCGCCGACCGCGTGGTCTTTATGGACGGCGGCGTTATCGTGGAAGAGGGCACGCCGAGCGAGGTCTTCGACCATCCCAAGAGCGAACGCACCAAGGCGTTCTTGGGCAATATCTCGTAGCCGCTTTATATGACTGACATAGCAGAAAACGGGAGCCGGATGTGATCCGGCTCCCGTTTTTGTTGGGACGCGAATGTGTTTTGGTGCAGAGCGCGTTACGGGCGGAGCTCATTGCCGCCTGTCTCTTATACACATCTCCGAGCCCACGAGACTAGCGCTCATCTCGT
>URNK01000126.1 GCA_900549195.1 uncultured Collinsella sp. | reverse complement strand
CGTCGGCAGCGTCAGATGTGTATAAGAGACAGGTTTTGGTTCCGGCGAACCAAACAGCGAAAGTTGCTCGGCCATGGCCCCAGCACCTCCTATCCCATACGTCTACAGAAACAAGAGCCCCGCTCTGAGTGAACGGGGCTCGGATACATACATTTGCGCAGCGATTACAGCGCCATCGTGCGGGCGCGGTCGATGCGCGCCAGGCAGTCGTCGCGGCCGACGAGCGCCATGGTCTCGCCCAGCGGAGGACTCACCATGTTGCCGCAGACGGCGACGCGCACGGCCTGGAACACCACGCGCTTCTTAAGGTCCATCTGCTCGGGAAGCGGCTCAAGCGCGGCGTCAATGTTGACAGCCGTCCACTCGTCCACGCCCTCGAGCGCGGCCTTGGCGGCATCCAGAATGGCACCCATGCCTTCCTTGGCCAGGCCCTTGTTGACGGACTTCTCGTCATACTCAAGCGTCTCGGCCGTAGCAAAGATGGGAGCGGCGACGGTCACGGCGTCGGCCGGCATCTTGGTGCGCGGCTTAACGATGGCAGCAAGCGCATCGATCCAATCCTCGCCGTACTCGACATTACCCTCGATAAGACCCGCCTCGTGCAGCTCGGGGACCATGATCTCATCGGCAAACTGAGCATCGGACATGCCATTGATGTACTCGGCATTAACCCAATCAAGCTTCTTGGGGTCGAAGGTCGCCGGGTTCTTGGAGATGCGGTCGAGCGAGAACTTGCTGGCCAGGACATCGCGCGGGATGATCGTGGTCTCGCCGTCGAGCGACCAGCCGAGCAGCGCCAGATAGTTGACGAAGGCGTCGGACAGGTAACCGGCGTCGCGGTACTCCTCCACCGAGGTGGCGCCGTGGCGCTTGGAGAGCTTTTTGCCGTCGGCACCCAAGATCATGGAGATGTGGGCGAACGTGGGCACGGGCGCGCCGAGGGCCTCGTAGACCATGACCTGACGCGGGGTGTTGGACAGGTGGTCGTCGCCGCGGATGACATGGGTGATCTTCATCATGGCGTCGTCGACGACAGTCGCGAAGTTGTACGTGGGCGTGCCATCGGAGCGGAAGATGACAAAGTCGTCGAGCTCCTTGGCATCGAAGGTCACCTCGCCGTGGACGGCATCGTGGATAACGACGTCGCCGCGGTCCTCGGGCACCTTGATGCGAAGGACGTAGGACTCGCCGGCCTCGATGCGACGGCGGGCCTCCTCGGGATCAAGATTGCGGCAACGGCGCTGATAGCCCTGGAAGGGGTCCTTGCGCTCCTGCGCGGCCTTGCGGTCGGCGTCGAGCTGCTCCTTGGTGCAGAAGCAGGGATAGGCCTTGCCCTCGTCCCAAAGCTTCTGGGCGGCCTGCTTGTACAGGTCCAGGCGCTCGGTCTGGGCGTAGGGGCCAAAATCGCCGCCCACCTCGGGACCCTCGTCCCAGTCCAGGCCCAGCCAACGCATGGCGCGCAGGATGATCTGCGTGTTCTCGTCGGTAGAGCGGGTGGGGTCGGTGTCGTCGATGCGCAGGATGAACGTGCCGCCGTTTGCACGGGCGAAAGCCCAGTTATAGATAGCGGTGCGGGCGCCGCCAATGTGCAGCTTGCCCGTCGGTGAGGGTGCAAAGCGGACGCGAACGTCTGATGCCATGGAAATCTCCTCGATTGCAGGATGGATGTCTAACCGCACCAGTATAAAGCATCAAAGCAACCTCCGCACAAAGGGCACCGACCTACTCATTGGGGACAGACTTAAATGACCAGTCATTGGACAACCTGTCGGCACTTAGGTAAGGGTGGTCATTTAAGTCTGTCCCCAATGAGTAGGTGCGGAAAGGGTGTGAATGTTTGATTTACGCGCTATGATGAGCCCTTGCATAGAGAGCCCGGCGGAATGGTAACGGTCGGCGGGACACGTTTTTGAAAGGACAATCATGTCAGAAGAACTTCGTTCCATCCCGCCCCAACACGGGTCCTTTGTTTTTACGTCGGAGTCGGTGACCGAAGGTCATCCCGATAAGATCGCTGACCAGATCAGCGACGCCGTCCTCGACGCAATCCTCGCCAAAGAAATAGAGCTCCAGGAGCAGGGCTACATCGCCCCCAACGGCGTGCCCGCCAACGTGGAGAACGTCCGCTGCGCATGCGAGACACTCGTGACCACCGGCACCGTCATCGTCGCCGGCGAGATTCGCACCCAGGCCTACGTCGACGTACAGGAAATCGCCCGCGGCGTTATCCGACGCATTGGCTATAACCGTGCCAAGTTCGGTTTTGACTGCGACACCTGCGGCGTTATGAGCCTCATCCACGAGCAGTCGCCCGATATCGCCCAGGGCGTCGACGAGTCCTTCGAGACCCAGACCGGCGCTACCACCGACCCGATCGACCTGATCGGTGCCGGCGACCAGGGCATGATGTTCGGTTATGCCTCCAACGAGACCAAGACCCTCATGCCCATGCCGCACTACCTGGCGAGCCGCCTGGCCGAGCGCCTGGCCGCCGTGCGTCACGACGGCACCCTCGCCTATCTGCGTCCCGACGGCAAGACCCAGGTCACCGTGCGCTACGAGGAAGGCAAGCCCGTGGAGGTCACGACCATCGTCATCTCCACGCAGCACGCCGCCGAGATCGAGGACATGGGCAAGATCAAGGCCGACCTCATCGAGCACGTCATCACCCCGGTCATGGCCGCCGAGAACATGCCGTGGGACAACGCGGACATCTACGTGAACCCCACCGGTCGCTTTGTCGTGGGCGGCCCCATGGGCGACACGGGCCTCACCGGCCGCAAGATCATCGTCGACACCTACGGTGGCTACGGCCGTCACGGCGGCGGTGCCTTTAGCGGCAAGGACTGCACCAAGGTCGACCGCTCCGCAGCGTATGCCGCGCGCTGGGTCGCCAAGAACGTGGTCGCCGCCGGTCTGGCCGACCGCTGCGAAGTCGAGCTTGCCTACGCCATCGGCGTGTCCAAGCCCCTCTCAATCATGGTCGACACCTTCGGTACCGCACATGTTGCCGAGGACAAAATCGTTGAAGCCGTAGAGAAGACCTTCGACCTGCGCCCGGGCGCAATCATCCGCGACCTCGACCTGCGTCGCCCCATCTACGAAAAGACGGCAGCATACGGTCACTTCGGTCGCGAAGACGCCGACTTCACCTGGGAGAAAACCGACCGAGTCGAAGAACTCAAAGCAGCCTGCGGCCTGTAATTAAGAACCGCCAAGGTTTCAACGACATAAGCGCTTAAAAAAGAAGTACCGCTCCCAACCGGTACTTCTTTTTATTTAAACGGTGGTGAAGATGCTTCGATATGAGCCCACGCTGCGTCACCAGCTAATGAATTTTGCAGCACACGCGCCTCTACCATGTATCCTTAGTTCCGAGGGCTTTGGTATTTGGTCGGTCGCGAGTTCCGCACGAGCCGGAGGCCACTTAATGTGGCCTCCGTGCGAGCCAGGACTGTAGAGCAGGCGACCAAATACCAAAGCCCTCGGGACGACGGGATAGATAAGGAGCATCCATGGCAGGCAAGCCGCAAACACTAGCTACGACCTCGGCATTCGAAATCTTGGGCCCCGTCATGGTCGGCCCCAGCTCATCGCACACCGCCGGCGCCCTGCGCTGCGCCCAAGTTGCCGCCAGCCTGCTGGAAGGCCGCATCACCAAAGTTACCTTTGGCCTGTGGAACTCCTTCGCCCACACCTACCGCGGCCACGGCACAGACCGTGCGCTCGTCGCGGGCATACTGGGCCTCGACACCGATGACGAGAACATCAAGCAGGCCTTCGACCTCGCGCGCGAGCAGGGCCTCGAATATCACTTTGACATCAAGGGCGACGACGCCTCCATCCACCCCAACACCGTCGACATCGAAATGGTCGACGACACGGGCGCCACGGCACAGGTCCGCGGCGAGAGCCTGGGCGGCGGCAAGATGCGCATCAGCCGCATTAACGGCGTCGGCGTCGACATCTCGGGCATGTATTCCACGCTCTTCGTGGCGCACAAGGACGTCCCCGGTGTACTCGCCGCGCTCACCAACCTGCTCGCCTACGCCCACGTGAACATCGCATTCTGCCGCACCTACCGCACCGAAGTGGGCGGCCAGGCCTACTCCGTCTTTGAGACCGACGGCGCGCCCGACGACACCGTTATCCCGATGCTACGCAAGCTCGACAATGTTGATTACGCGACCTTTATCGAGCTCCCCGGTTCTGCCTCGTCGCTCTCCCCCGGCGTCTCGGCAAAGGAGATCTTCGACGACGGCGAGCAGCTGCTCGATGCGTGTGAGGAACAGGGGCTCAGCATCGGCGCCGTCATGGCCGTTCGCGAGGCGCGTCTGACCGGCGAGGCCCACGCCGTCGCCGCCATGCGCCGCGTGCTCGACGTCATGCGCGAGGAGACCACGGCCCCACTCGCAAATCCGCTGCGCTCACTCGGCGGGCTTATCGGCGGCGAGGCTAAACTCGTCGATGCCACAGGCCGCAACGATTTGAGTGAAAGCCTGATGGGCATCGTCCAGACCGACGCCGTGGCCCGCGCGATGGCCGTGCTCGAGCGTTCCGCCACGATGGGTGTGATCGTCGCAGCTCCGACGGCAGGATCCGCGGGTGTTGTGCCCGGCTGCGTGCTGGCGCTTGCCGATCGCCTGCAGCTCGACGACGAGCAGGTCATGGACGCGCTCTACTGCGCAGCCGCCATCGGCCTCAACCTCACCACGAGCGCCTGCGTCGCCGGCGCCGAGGGCGGCTGCCAAGCCGAGGTGGGAAGCGCCGCTGCCATGGCAGCCGCCGCGCTGGTGCAGATGCTCGGCGGCACGCCCGAGCAGGCGCTCGACGCCAGTTCCATCGCGCTGAGTAACCTGCTGGGCCTCGTTTGTGACCCCGTCGGTGGCCTCGTGGAGGTGCCCTGCCAAAACCGCAACGCCATTGGCGTGGCAGCGGCCTTTAGCTCGGCACAACTCGCCCTCGCGGGCATTAAGAGCTTGGTGCCGTTTGACCAGATGGCACATGTCATGCTCTCGGTGGGTCACGCGTTGCCGGCCACGCTGCGAGAGACGGCAAAGGGCGGCATCGCGCAGGCTCCGGCCGCACTTTCGGCCTGTGCAAAATGCGGTGTGTGCGGATAGCGACTAAGAACGACTCAAAGGTGGGACATTTGTCCCAGCTCTTTCGAATGCCACCGTTTCCGTACCACAAACAGCAGGGCAATCGCTATAATGCAAGCCCAGTAAAAACACGATGAACCGCAAGGCGAAAATCGAAGGA
>URNK01000125.1 GCA_900549195.1 uncultured Collinsella sp. | reverse complement strand
CGGCATACGGGATGAGCGCTAGTCTCGTGGGCTCGGAGATGTGTATAAGAGACAGATCTGGATTCGTCCGCCTCGCGCTTTCTGGCCGAGACGGTGCGTGACGCCTTTGTGCCGCAGACGACCTCGGGCATTGTGCGCGTCGAGCGTCTGGGGGAGGAGCGAATTGCTCCAAAGACCGATACCGATGTGGTACTGGTGCTCTCGTGTGGTTCCGACCGCTTGGAGAGTGCCGTGCAGGAGCTCGTGATCGCCGGTGCGCCCGTGTGCGTGCTTGCCGAGTCTGCTGTGGAGGTGCCGTTTATCGAGGAGTCCACGCCCATGCTCGGCGTGGTAGCGGCAACCGATAAGACGTATCTGCTCGAGACGCTTGCCCGCTGGATTCTCGATCGCACCGACAAGGAAACGGCTTTTGCGGCGAACTTTGCCTTCATGCGCATCGCGGCGGCCAACCGCATCATCACCTCGTGTGCGCTCACCAATATGGCGACCGGGGCTTTGGTGTTTTTGCCGGGCGCCGATTATCCCGTTATGGCGCTGGCGCAGGTGGGCATGCTCTTTGAGCTCGCTGCCGTCTTTGGACGCGGCATTAAGCCCGAGCGCGGCTACGAGGTCGCGGGCGTGCTTGCCGGCGGCTTGGTGATCCGCGCGGTCACCCGCGAGCTCGTCAAGCAGACGCCGCATATTGGGTTTGCCGTCAAGGCGCTTACTGCTGCCGCGGGCACCTATGGCATGGGCCGTGCGCTCGTTTCGCTCTACGGGCGCGATGTCGACTACAGTCGTGCCAACGAGGTGGTCACTGCCACGTTCTCCCGCGTTCGCGATCTGGTGACCACGGTCGCGGGCGCTACCCGTCCTATGGCGTCCTATCAGGACGCATCAGATCTCGCTGCTTAGGGGTTTTCCGTTGCGCGTTGCATACCAAGATTGTTTTCATTTAATTGAGCCGTTGCTCGCCAAGGTCGAGAAGCCGAGTCGCTATATCGATCACGAGTGGGGCACACTTTCCAAGGCCGATGCCGACTACCGTTGCTGCCTGATCTATCCGGATGTGTACGAGGTCGGTCTGCCCAACCAGGGCATCGCCATCCTCTACAACATCCTTAACCAGGCCGAGGGCATCTCCTGCGAGCGTGGCTATGTGCCGTGGCCCGATATGGGTGACGCTATGCGCGAGGCGGGCATTCCGTTGCTCTCGCTCGAGGGTGCAGCGCCGGTCGCTTCGTTTGATATCGTCGGTCTGCATGTGCCGCACGAGATGGCGGTGACGAACTTCCTCGAGGCACTCGACCTCGCTGGCATTCCACTGTTGGCGGCCGACCGAGGCGAAGACGACCCCATCATCATCGCCGGCGGCCCCTCGGTGTACAACCCCGAGCCGTACGCGGCCTTCTTCGATGCCATCCTCATCGGTGAGGGCGAGGAATCGCTGCTCGAGACCTGCCAGCTGCATCGCCGCCTGCGTGACGAAGGAGTCCCGCGCGCGCAGATTGTTGAGCAGCTTGCATCCATTGCCGGCAACTACGTGCCGTCGCTCTATGAGGTTCGTCACGACGAGCCCTGCTCGCCGCATGGCTACACCGTGCCGCGTGAAGGCAAGGATGCGCCGACCGTGGTCTACAAGCGCGTCGTTGAGGATTTCGGCGCCACGAATCCGCTGTCGCAGTCGTGCGTGCCCTATGCGCAGCTGGTTCACGACCGCCTGTCTATCGAGATCCTGCGCGGCTGCGCCCGCGGCTGTCGTTTTTGTCAGGCCGGCATGACGTATCGCCCAGTGCGCGAGCGCTCGGCCGACCAGATCGTCTCGTCGGTGATTCAGGGTCTGGAAAAGACTGGCTATGACGAGGTGTCGCTGACCTCGCTCTCCACGACCGACCACTCCTGCATTCGCGACGTGCTCGGCAGGCTCAACCGTCGCCTGGAGGATACGGGTATTCGCGTGTCTATTCCGTCGCAGCGCCTGGATTCGTTTGGCGTGGATATGGCCGAGTCGGTTGCCGGCGAAAAGAAGGGCGGCCTGACGTTCGCGCCCGAGGCCGGCAGCCAGCGCATGCGCGACATCATTAACAAAAACGTGACCGAGGAGGACCTGGACCGTGCGGCCAAGGCGGCCTTCGAGGCCGGCTGGAACCGCATGAAGCTCTACTTTATGATGGGCCTTCCCGGCGAGCGCGACGAGGACATCGTGGCCATCGCCAATCTGGCCGATCACGTGCTGGAGCTCGGTCGTTCCGTGGTGCCCAAGGCTCGTCGCGGCTCGATCTCGGTGTCCATCTCGGTTTCGGTCTTTATCCCCAAGGCTGCCACGCCGTTCCAGTGGTGCCCGCAGCTCGACTACGACGACGTCAAGCGTCGCCAGAAGCTGCTTATCACGAGCGTTCGCAACCGTGCCGTCCGCGTTCATTACCACGATGCCGAGACCTCGCTCATCGAGGCCGCACTGTCCCGCGCCGGTCGTGACATGACGCCCGTCATCATCGACGCTTGGCGCTCGGGCTCTCGCTTTGACGCCTGGGTAGAGCATTTCTCGCTCGATAACTGGAAGGAGGCTGCTGCCAAAAACGGCATCGACCTCAATGAACTCGTGCACCTGCCCTACGAGTTGGACTGGCGCCTGCCGTGGGAGCACGTGAGCCCCGGCTGCACACGCGGCTTTCTCGAGCGCGAGTACCGTCGCTCGCTCGAGGGCGTCACGACTCCCGACTGCACCCGCACGTCGTGCACCGGCTGCGGGATCTGCCCCACGCTCCACGCCAAGAATGTATTGATGGGTGATCGCGCATGAGTGAGCGCCTGACCGACAACCCCTCGCTCTTTAGGCTTCGTGTTCGCTATGGCAAGCGCGATCGCCTTAAGTACCTGGGCCATCTCGAAGTGATCCATACCATTGAGCGCATCGTGCGCCGTGCGGGACTTCCCTATGCCGTCACGCAGGGCTTCTCTCCGCACATGCGCGTGGGCTTCTCTTCGGCGCTACCGGTGGGTACGTCGTCGACATGTGAGTGGTATGACCTGTTTATGACCGAGTTCGTGGCGCTCGACGAGGCGTTTGGGCGCCTGGCTGCGGCGTCTCCGGCCGATCTGGCGCCCATCGAGGCGGCGTACATCGACGTGCGCACGCCGGCGTTGACGGCGCAGCTCACGCGCCTGTCGTATCGCATCGACCTGCATCTGGACCCCGAGGCGCCCGTAAGCGCCGACGAGGTGCATCGTGCGATCGACACGCTGCGCGCGGGCCATGGCATCGACTACGCGCGCGGAAAAAAGAGCAAGCGCTTGGATTTGGATCACACGCTCGTGGGCTATGAGCTCACGGCGGGGGAGCGCCCGGATCATTTGGTGCTCATGCTCGACACCCATGCTGACAACGAGGGCTCCATGCGTCCGGAAATTTTGCTTTCCGCTGCTGATGTTTTGTTGCAGGGCTTGACCCCGGGCGTGGATGCACCTATTGTTTCCACCGGTATGCAAGACCTCGTGACCATCTGCTCCTACGATGTCGAGCGTCAGAATCAAGCATGCGAGGACGACGAGGGCCGACTCGTCAGCCCCATACCTGTGCGAACTTGTGGATTTGCTCCACATACTCGTTGACGGGGGTATTTTCGCCTGCTACTATATTCGGCTGTTGCACTAACTGATGCATGAAGGGCAAGTAAACATGTACGCAATCGTTAACACGGGCGGCAAGCAGTACAAGGTCGCCACCGACGATGTCATCACCGTCGAGAAGATCGAGGGCAATGAGGGCGACAAGGTCACCCTGCCGGTTATCTTCCTCAACGATGGTAAGAAGATCGTCACCGATCCCGACAAGCTGGCCAAGGCCAAGGTTACCGCTCAGATCGTTGAGCAGTTCAAGGGCGAGAAGCAGCTGGTCTTCAAGTTCCACAAGCGCAAGCGCTATCGTCGTCTGAAGGGTCACCGTCAGCAGCTCACCAAGCTTAAGATCGTGAAGGTTCAGGCTACCTCCCGCGCCAAGAAGGCTGTCAAGGCAGAGGCTGAGGCTGTTGCCGAGGCTCCCGTCGCCGAGTAGATTACACTCGTAACGAAAGAGTAGGTATACACAATGGCACACAAAAAAGGACTCGGTTCCTCCCGTAATGGCCGTGACTCCCGCGGTCAGCGCCTTGGCACGAAGCGCTATGCCGGCCAGACGGTAACCACGGGCACGATTCTCGTCCGTCAGCACGGCACGCACATCCACCCGGGTGAGAACGTTGGCCGTGGTAAGGACGACACGCTGTTCGCGCTGGTCGACGGTACCGTTGAGTTCCACAAGGGTATCAAGCACAGGGTCAGCGTACGCCCGCTCGCGAACGCGTAATTCACCCTTCATAGAGCACATATGTGGGAGGCACTTGAGTTTTAGGATTCAAGGGTCTCCCTCTTTTTTGTAGGAGGCGATTCTGTTGTCACAGTTCACCGATATCAGCCGCATTAACGTGTGCGGCGGCGACGGCGGAGCCGGATGCATGTCGTTTAGGCGCGAGGCATTTGTTCCCAAGGGCGGCCCCGATGGCGGCGACGGCGGTCGTGGCGGCAATGTCGTCATCCAGGCCGATGCTCAGCTGTCTTCGCTGATCGATTACCGCTTTAAGCATCACTTCCGCGCCGAGCGCGGCACACACGGGCAGGGTGCCCGTCGTAACGGTAAGAGCGGCGAGGACCTGATTCTCAAGGTCCCTATGGGTACCGTGGTGCGCGAGCTCGACCCCGAGACGCAGACTCCGATGTTCGATATTGCCGACCTCGTTCACGATGGCGAGCGCGTTGTCGTGGCGCCCGGCGGTGCCGGCGGCCTGGGCAACACGCACTTTGTGACGTCGGTGCGCCGCGCGCCCGCGTTCGCTCAGCTGGGCGAGCCGGCCGAGGAACACTGGATCGAGCTCGAGATGAAGCTTATGGCCGATGCCGCGCTCGTGGGCTTCCCCTCGGTGGGTAAGTCATCGCTCATCGCGCGCATGAGTGCCGCCCGTCCCAAGATTGCCGACTACCCGTTTACCACGCTCGTACCGAACCTCGGCATGGTGCGTGCCGGCGAATATTCTTACGTCGTTGCCGACGTTCCCGGTCTCATCGAGGGCGCGAGCGAGGGCAAGGGCCTGGGTCACCAGTTCCTGCGCCACATTGAGCGTACGGCTCTGATCATGCATGTCGTCGACATGACGGGTGGTTTTGAGGATCGCGATCCGGTCGAGGATTACCACATCATCAACCGCGAGCTCGAGCAGTATCTGTCTCTTATACACATCTGACGCTGCCGACGACTCCTTACG
>URNK01000124.1 GCA_900549195.1 uncultured Collinsella sp. | reverse complement strand
GCTCGGAGATGTGTATAAGAGACAGGTTTGGCACGATGCGGACGGCGAGTTTGCTCCTGAGTTTGAGCGATTGGCTGCCGAGGGTTTCGACGGCGTGGGGGCCGATGCCGGCGTAATGCCTGCTCACGGTGACTTTGAGCGCCCGGTGCGCTTTGTTGAGGCCTGCGAGGGCCGTATGTTTGCCGTCAAGAAGCTCATCAACCGCGATGACCTTGCGAGCGATATCTTGCTGTATCGCCGTTGCCCGCGCGGCAGGCTTGAGGGTGATTGGCTTGCCGATGTTGAGCTGTATGCCGATCAGTTCCAGGCTGACTATCTTTCGCTTTTGGCCGATCAGCTGGGCATCGAGAATATCGACGCCGTGCGCGAGAGCCTTCGCGAGCACAAGACGTTCTTTGATGCCAAGACCCGCTGCGCTAAGTTTGCCGCGTGTGTTCCGCATGCCTCGGGCGCATCCGATATCGAACTCGGCATCCTTACGGTGATTTTTGGCGGTAAAGAGCTTGGTGACGCGCGCCCCGCGTTTGTGCTGCGTGGCTGTATGACCATGCTGCTGCACGAGGGTCCCGAGGCGCTGGCCGAGTTGATGGACAAGTACTGCGTGCGCGATGTGCTCTCTGCCTTTATGCTTCGTTGCTATGGGTTTGAGGGACCGCTGTATGAGCGCGACTCATTGCTTATGCTTTCATCCCATGTGCTCCTTACAGCGGCGTCTACCGCGCTTCCCGAGGGAGCGCTCAAGGGACTCGAAAGCTATGTGGCTCCCGCCTACGGCCCCTATTGCCTTGAGGCAGTGCGTACGTGGGACCGGACCGCCGATACCCAGGCGTCGAGCGAGGACCTATTTGAGATCTGCCGTTTGGTCGAGGACGCCCGCGGACTCTTTGCACGGTTCGAGACCTTGCCGATCGATGTGCTGACCTCGCTTGATGTGTTTCCGTGCGTCAATGAGGCTGTGCTCTCGCAGCTGTTCTGCTCGTTTGCCCAGGGCGCGGACCGTGTTGAGGATGCGCGCGCATTTGCTGCGCGTCGCTGCGACCTAAGCTGGTACCGTCGTGTCGAGAGCTACTTTGACCTGCTTGCCGCTGTGGCCGATATGTGCGCGTTTAGGCAGGCGCATGCGGGCGGCTTCCATCTGGCGCAGCCCCAGCAGGTGTGGGATGCCTACACGTCCGATTGGTATGCCATGGATGCCGCCTATCGTCATATGTGCACCGCGTATCTGCGGGCGCGCTCCGTCGAGTGCGATGTACTCGAGGAACCTGCTCGAGCTGTGGTGGATTGGGCAGAGAATCTCTACAGTAACTGGTTCTTGGTCGACGCCAATACCTGCTGGGCGGCCGCTGCGCAAGGGGAGTGGGCCGATTGCGGCTACATCGATGGCCCTGCGCGGCAGGATGAGTTCTACTGGCATGTGCTGCCCACCTTTGTGGGCTCTGCCAAAACGACGGTCACTATCGTGAGCGACGCGTTGCGCTATGAGGTGGCCCGCGACGTTGCGGCGCTGCTCGAGCGCGAGCGCGGAGGCAACGTCAAGGTCTCTAGCATGCAAGCGGTCTTTCCCTCCATTACTGAGGTGGGCATGCCCGCGCTGCTGCCACACCAAGCGCTTGAGCTTGCAGCGGATGGCTCGTTTGTGTTGACTGACGGCATGCCCACTGCGACGACTCCGCAGCGTGAGGCCGTGCTTGCCCACGTTGAGCCCACGGCCTGCGCTTTACGCTCGAGCGCATACCTCAACATGGCGGGAACCGAGCGTAAGGCGTTGCTCAAGGACTCAAGACTTGTCTACCTCTACCACAACAAGATCGATGCCACGGGCGAGAAGGCCGCTACGCAGGATGACGTCTTCGGTGCCTGTGCGGACACCGTGGAGGAACTTACTGCGTTGGCGCGTCGCGTGTGCACCGACGCCCCGGGCGCTCGTGTTGTTATAACGGCGGACCACGGCTTTATCTACACGCGCCGGGAGCTCAGCGAGTGCCAGATGCTCGGCAAGCCGGACCTTCCCGTCCTTGACGCTCCCGTCATGTACGGCAAGCGTCATCTGGTGGTGCCCAACGAGGCCGTGGGCGAGCTTTCGGACGAGGTGCGCGAGGTGTTTGTTAATGTTGACATGGGACGTTTGGGCGCCGGTTTTGAGGGGTTTGCCCCGCGCGAGAATGTGCACTTCAAGCGTCCCGGCGGCACTAACAACTACGTCCACGGCGGCATGAGCCTGCAGGAGCTCTGCGTGCCCATTATCGGATTTTGGCGTGCGCGCTCGGGTTCCAAGGACTTTGTCGACACGCGCGCGGCGACGCTGCGCGTACTAAGTGAGGGACGCCGAGTGACCAACTCGCTCTTCTCGGTCAACTTGATCCAGGAAGAACCTGCCCAAGGTAAGGTCTTGCCGTGCGAGTACGAGCTGGTGTTTACCGATGCAAGTGGCAACGAGGTGAGCGATACGGTCAAGGCGCATGCCAACAAGACTTCTGCTAACTCGCAGGAGCGCGTGGTGCATGCCAAGTTTGCGCTGCGTGCAGCGGATGGATTCTCGGCCAAGGGTCCGTACTATCTGGTCTGCCGCGAGCGCGAAACGGGCAAGATCGTTTGGCGCGAGACGTATACCATTGCTGTTTCGTTTGCCCCTGTTGCTGATTTTGGTTTTTAGGAGTGTGCCCTATGTTTGATAGCCATGACGACGATCTGTGGGAAGTTCCCTCGATTGATGTGGATGTGACGGTGGAGGAGGCCGTGCCCGTGGAGGAAGCCGTGCCTGCGGAGGAGGCCGTGCCTGCCCCGGAGCTCTTTGGTGCTGTGCCCGTTGAGTCTGCGGCGACCACCAAGGACGAACCCTCGACCGATGGCTATGACCAGGCCGCGGCCGAGGCCTCCGAGGACGACGGCTACGACATGGATGGCCTTGACGGCAAACTGCTTGAGCACTTTGCTGGCAAGATCGTGCGTAAGGACCTGACGGCCCTTATGAAGCGCGGCGCCAACGTGCCCACCTTTGTGCTGGAGTACCTGCTGGGCATGTACTGCTCGACCGATGACGAGGAAGCCGTGGCAGAGGGCCTGGATCGCATCCGCAGGATCCTCACCGATAACTACGTGCGTCCCGACGAGTCCGAGCGCATTAAGTCCAAGATTCGCGAACTGGGCCGCTTTACCATCATCGATAAGGTGACGGCCAAGCTCGACGAGTACAAAGACATCTACGTGGCGTCGTTTGCCAATCTGACCATCGAGCCGTTTGTGATGCCGGCCGAGTACGTGCGCGACTATTCCAAGATTCTGCAGGGTGGTATTTGGTGCATCATGAGCATCGAGTATCGTCACCCCTTGGATGAGGAAGACGAGTTTGGCATGGATGTCTTTGGCGATGATGCGCCGCGCCGCGCCAAGGCCAAGCGTAAGAAGCGTGGGCCCGAGGACTCTCCGTTTAGCGTGGCGTCGCTCACGCCCATCCAGATGCCCAACCTGGACCTGGATGCCATGGTCGAAGAGCGCCAGTATTTCTCGCGCGACGAGTGGCTCAACATGCTGCTGCGCTCCGCTGGCTATGAACCCAGCGAGCTTTCCGAGAAAGAGCGCCTGCACTTTATCGAGCGTATGGTGCCGCTCATCGAGCGCAACTACAACCTGTGCGAGCTGGGTCCCCGCGGCACCGGCAAGAGCCATATCTACAAAGAGGTCTCGCCTTACGCCATCTTGCTTTCGGGCGGTCAGACCACCACGGCCAACCTGTTCGGCCGCATGAACTCCATGCGCGCCGATCGCGTGGGCTTGGTGGGCCACTGGGACTGCGTGACGTTCGATGAGGTCGCCGGCATGCGCTTTAAGGACACCAATGCCGTGCAGATCATGAAGGACTATATGGCGAGCGGCAGCTACGCGCGCGGCCGCGACCAGATCAACGCCGATGCCTCCATGGTCTTTGAGGGCAACATCAACGACACCGTGCAAAACGTCCTTAAGACCACGCACCTGTTTGATCCGTTCCCGCCAGAGTTTAACAACGATTCGGCCTTCTTCGACCGTATCCATTACTACCTGCCGGGCTGGGAGATTCCCAAGATGCGCTCGAGCCTGCTGACCGGGCATTATGGCCTGATCACCGACTGCCTGTCGGAGTTTTGCAAGGAGATGCGCCGCAAGGACTTTACGCACCATATCGACCGTTACTTCCGCTTTAACAGCGACTTTAACAAGCGTGACGAAATCGCCGTGCGCAAGACCTTTAGCGGCCTTGCCAAGCTGCTGTTCCCCGACGAGGCCATGGACAAGGACGACGTACGCTGGCTGTTGGACTACGCCATCGAAGGCCGTCGCCGCGTAAAGGAGCAGCTCAAGATTATGGCGGGCGTTGAGTTTATTGACGTCAACCTGGGCTATATGGATGCCGACAACCCGCAGGATGTGCATGTGGTGCGCGTGCCCGAGCAGAGCGAGGACACGCTGATTCCCGACGGGCCGCTGCTGTCCGGCCACGTGTTTGGCGTGGGCAGGTCGCAGGGCGGCGAGGTTGCCGTGTACAAGCTGGAGAATAAGGCCGTTGCCGGCGAGTGCAAGTTTAAGCACGAGGGCGTGGCCTTTAACAAGCCGGTGCGCGATACGTTGGAAGCCGCGTTCGACAACTTTGTGAACCTGGCGAACCGCGTGGCGCCGGGCATGCACATTGGCTCCAAGGATTATCTGCTGTTCTACAACGACCTGCAGAGCAAGGGCCTGTCCGAGGAAGTTTCGCTCGCCGAGTTTGTGGGCCTTTGCTCTGCGGCGTGCAACCGCCCGGTGATGCCCGCGCTGGCGATTCCGGGAATCTTGCGCATGTCGGGTTCTATGGACGAGATCCGAGGGCTCGAGGACATTATGCGCGTGGCCAAAAACGCCGGCGCCAAGCGCGTGATTTTGCCGCTGAGCGCCATCGCGGGCTTGCAGAGTGTTTCGTCCGAGATTATTTCGGGACTGAGTCCGGTGTTCTACATGGATGGTGACCCGGTTGATGCCGCGAAGAAGGCGCTGGATCTGTAGGAGTGCGGGCGTGCGGGCTTGCGTGCGCGTGGGCCCGCGGGCGTGTTGACGTGTTCGAGTAGGGAGGCCTTGCCATGGCGAGCGAGCGTTCTGTTGGCGAGTTGCTCGACGAGCTGTTTGGCTTTGAGTCGGTAGCCAAGCGTCAGACGGCGCTTGAGCAGTACGATCGCGGTGAGCTGGTGCGCAGGGCGCGCTCCCGCGAGCTGCTGGGCGTGCTTAGGGGCGTCGAGGCTTCCGAGCACGCTGCGCGCGAGTCTGCCGTGCGGGCTGTTGACGGGTATGTTCGCCGTGTTGAGGGCGCCGCGCTTGCACGCGCTCGCAAGCGGGCGGGCATTGTC
>URNK01000123.1 GCA_900549195.1 uncultured Collinsella sp. | reverse complement strand
GCGCCATGAAGCCCGTTGGCCTCACCGACCCGCGTACCGGACGTCGCCCCTGGGCGGCGATACAGCTGCGTGCCGAGAACAAGGAGAAGACCGCCTATAACCTGGTGGGCTTCCAGACCAACTTGACCTTTGGCGAGCAGAAGCGCGTCTTCCATATGGTGCCGGGCCTGGAGAACGCTGAGTTCTTCCGCTACGGTGTCATGCATCGCAATACCTTTGTCGACGCTCCGCACGTGCTCGATGGCACCTTTGCCGTGCCCGGTACCGGCGTGCGCCTGGCCGGTCAGATCACCGGCACCGAGGGGTACATGGAAGCCGTGGCGACAGGTCTGCTCGCGGCGCTCAACACCTATGCCGAGGCTATCGGTGCCGCGGGCGTCGAGTTGCCGCGTGTGGGTGCCCTGGGTGCGCTCGTGGGCTATGCGACCGATCCTGCCACCGTGGGCTATCAGCCTATGCATGTCAACTTTGGCCTGGTGCCGCCACTCGAGGATGGTAAGCGCCGCAGCAAGCGCGACCGCTATCAGGCCTATGCGGACCGTGCGCTCGAGGCCCTCGATGCCTACTTGGCCACGCGTTCCGACTTGTTTGGAGGCGACCGGTCATAGCCTTTGACCTGTACGACACCGTCGACTCTTTTATCGCCTATATCGCACGCGTTGAGGGGCTTTCTCCCAACACGGTGACGGCCTATGGCTCGAGGCTAGAGCGCTTTGCTGCCTGGTGCGAGCGCGAGGATATTGATGCTTTCGCTGCCGACGTGCGCACCATTCGTCGCTATCTTGCCGAGCTTTCGCGTGAGCAGGTGGCTCCCCGAACGCTTGCGGCGCACCTGTCGGCTATTCGATCTCTCTATCGCTGGATGGCTGCCGAGGGGATTGTCGAGGGCGATGCGGTCTCGGCGATCGCGTCGCCCAAGCTGCCGCGTGACCTGCCGGGCGTCCTTACGACCCAGCAGGTCGAGGCGCTGCTCAAGACGCCTGATACCTCAACACCCGCGGGACTGCGCGATGCGGCGATGCTCGAGTTGCTCTATGCCTCGGGTGCCCGCATCTCAGAGCTTGCGGCGCTCAATGTGGAATCCATCTCATGGTCCGAGCGCACGCTGCGCCTGTGGGGCAAGGGAAGCAAGGAGCGCATCGTTCCTCTGTATCGTCGTGCGCTCGATGTGACGCGTCTCTATATTGAAGAGGGGAGGCCGGAGTTGCTCGCTCGGGCAAAGCGCCGCGACCTCGCTACCGGGCCGCATCCGCTGCTTATATCGGCGCGCGGCAATCGCATGAGCGCCGCGATGCTCCGGCGGCGGTTCCATACGCTGGCGACGCTCGCCGGCATTCCGGCTGACATCGCCCCGCATGCGATGCGCCATACCTTTGCGACCGACTTGCTCGAGGGCGGTGCGGACCTGCGCTCGGTTCAAGAGCTGCTAGGTCATGCGAGCCTGTCCACGACGCAGATCTACACGCATCTCACACCCGATCGGCTTAAGCGGGCTGTGGCTCAAGCCCATCCCCGCGGCGAATAGTGGCTGGCACGTCCCGCGCCGCACTCAGGTGTGTGGTTTTGATTGCGGGTTGGCAGGAAGAGGCATTCCTGCTATCATTCATCGGGTTGCTTCACGGCAACATGTTTTTATCACGCACGCGCGGCTACTTCATACCGTGGTGCCCGGGCTTTGGTAGCACATGTCCGGGTTGGTTTTGGAGGATGACCCCGCGCGGAGGCAAACCACAGGAGGTTTAACATGGCTACCAAGATTAATATCCGCACCCTGCTCGAGGCCGGCTGCCACTTCGGTCACCAGACCCGTCGCTGGAACCCCAAGATGAAGCCGTTCATCTTCGGTGAGCGCAACGGCATCTACATCCTCGACCTCAAGCAGACCATCCTCGACGCCGACCAGGCCTACACCTTCGTCAAGAACGTCGCCAAGGGTGGCAACGTGCTGTTCGTCGGCACCAAGAAGCAGGCTCAGGAGGCCGTCAAGAACGCTGCTGAGCGCGCCAACATGCCTTACATCAACCAGCGTTGGCTCGGCGGTATGCTGACCAACTTCGTCACCATCCGCTCCCGCATCAACCGCATGGAGGAGCTCGAGGCCATGGTCGAGGACGGCCGCATGGCTGTTCTGCCCAAGAAGGAGCAGGCTGTTCTCGGCAAGGAGCTCACTAAGCTCCAGACCAACCTCGGTGGCGCCCGCGACATGAAGGGTCTGCCCCAGGCTCTCTTCGTCATCGACACCAAGCGCGAGGAGAACGCCATCAAGGAGGCCCAGCGCCTGAACATCCCCGTCGTCGCCCTGATCGACACCAACTCCGATCCCGACGAGGTCGAGTACGGCATCCCCTGCAACGATGACGCTATCTCCGCTGTCACCCTTATGTGCGAGCTCATGGCTGACGCCTGCCTCGCTGGCTCCGGCAAGGAGCAGGTCTCCGAGGCCGAGATGGCCGCTGAGCCCAAGGCCGAGTAAATCAGTCTTAGTTAATTCTTTTTCATCTCTTTGAAAGGAACCACAATGGCCCAGATTACCGCCGCTATGGTCAAGCAGCTCCGCGAGATGACCGACTCCCCGATGATGGAGTGCAAGAAGGCTCTCGTCGAGGCTGACGGCGACATGGACGCCGCTGTCGACGTTCTGCGTAAGAACGGCCTTGCCAAGGCTGCCAAGAAGGCTGGCCGTGAGACCAACGAGGGCGCTGTCGCCGCGTTCGTCTCCGAGGATGGCAAGACCGGCGCTCTGCTCGAGCTCTCCTGCGAGACCGACTTCGTTGGCTCTAACGCCAAGTTCACCGGCTTTGCTTCCAAGGTCGCTGAGGTTGTCGCTACCACCGAGCCTGCTGACGTCGACGCTCTGCTCGAGAAGCCGATGGGCGAGGAGACCGTTTCCTCCGAGCTCACCGAGATGATTCACATCATGGGCGAGAACATGAAGATCTCCCGCTTCGCTGCCCGCAAGGCTGAGAACGGCGCGCTCGCTTCTTACATCCACATGGGTGGTAAGATCGGCGTCCTCGTCGAGTTCGCCTTCGAGAAGGCTGAGACCGCTCAGGCTGAATCCTTCAAGACCTTCGCTCACGACGTTGCCCTTCAGGTTGCCGCCGTCGCCCCGATCTGCGCTACCCGCGATCAGGTTCCGGCCGAGACCGTCGAGCACGAGAAGCAGATCTACATGGCTCAGGCTGCCGAGTCCGGTAAGCCCGAGGCTATCCAGGAGAAGATGGCTGTCGGCCGTCTGGAGAAGTTCTACAAGCAGTCCGTGCTCACCGAGCAGGAGTTCATCAAGGACAGCTCCCTCACCATCAAGAAGTACGCTGAGCAGGTCTCCAAGGAGCTCGGCGACACCATTACCGTCGTTGCCTTTGACCGTCTGGTCCGTGGCGAGTAAATAAGCTCTTGTAGCTGGTAATGAGCAGGCTGTGGGTTTTACTCACAGCCTGCTTTTTCATGGCTCTTCTTAGAGCCTTTGATAGAATGTTGAAAGTTCAATCTAAAGGAGGATCGCTTTGTCCGACATCCGATATAAACGCGTGCTTCTTAAGCTTTCCGGCGAAGCGCTGATGGGCGACGGCCAATATGGCATCGACCCCAAGGTTACCGACCATCTTGCTAAGCAGGTTAAGGAGCTGCTCGCCGTTGGCCATGAGGTCGGCGTCGTTGTCGGCGGCGGCAATATTTTCCGCGGCATGGCAGGCGCTGCCGGTGGCATGGAGCGTGCTCAGGCCGACTACATGGGCATGCTGGCAACCGTTATGAACGCGCTCGCCCTGCAGGATGCCTTCGAGCATAACGATGTTCCCTGCCGCGTGATGAGCGCTATCCAGATGAACGAGATCTGCGAGCCCTATATTCGCCGTCGCGCCATCAACCACCTTTCCAAGGGCAACGTCGTTATTTTTGCCGCCGGTTCGGGCAATCCGTACTTTACGACCGACACCGCCGCGGCTCTTCGTGCGTGTGAGATCGGCGCCGAGATTCTGATTAAAGCCACCAAGGTTGACGGCATCTATGATAAGGATCCCGTCAAGTGCGCTGATGCCGTCCGTTTTGACAAGATTACCTATCACGAGGTTCTCGTCCGCGGTCTGCAGGTTATGGATTCCACGGCTACGGCACTGTGCCAGGACAACCGTATGCCGATTTTGGTCCTCAACATCGATGGCGAGGACACCGTCAAGCGCGCGCTTTCGGGTGAGCCCGTCGGCACGCTCGTCTATCAGGAGGATTAAGCATGGCAGAGAACATCACCGCCCATATGGACAAGTCGCTCGAGTCCCTCAAGCATAACTTCTCCAAGGTCCGTACCGGCCGCGCCAATGCCAACATTCTGTCCGACATCACCGTCGATTATTACGGTGTTCCCACGCCGGTCACGCAGGTTGCCGCCGTCAAGACCCCCGAGGCCCACATGCTGCTCATCGAGCCGTGGGACAAGGCACTCATCAATGCTATCGTCAAGGCCATCGGCGCTTCCGATCTGGGTATTACCCCCAACTCCGATGGCACCGTCGTTCGTCTTCCGTTCCCGGCTCCCACTGAGGAGCGCCGTCGCGAGCTCGTCAAGGAGTGCCGCGAGTACGCCGAGCAGGCCAAGGTGTCTATCCGTAACATCCGTCGCGACTTCAACAACAAGCTCGAGCGCGATGAGGAGCTCACCGAGGACGATGTCCGTCGCGAGCAGGCCAAGGTCCAGAAGCACACTGATGAGTATGTCGCCAAGGTCGAGGAGCTTCTGAAGGAAAAAGAAGCTGAGGTCATGGAGATCTAAGGTGCAATACGACGAGCATAAACTGGTCGAGTACTTTGCCGACGCCCCTGCGGGCGTCGGTTTTTCCGACCTTGACCTCAATAACATTCCGCACCATATCTCGTGCATCATGGACGGCAACGGTCGTTGGGCCACGTCGCGCGGTCTTGCACGCACTGAGGGCCACAAGGCGGGTATCGTCTCGCTGCGCGAGATCATTACCGCCTGCGTGCGCTTGGGTGTCGACGTCCTTTCGGCCTATGCGTTTTCCACCGAAAACTGGAATCGTCCGCAGCACGAGGTCAACGTTTTGATGCACTTGTTTGCCAAGACGTTCATCGACGAGTTGCCGCTTCTGAAGCGCGAAAACGTGCGCGTTGTCTTTTTGGGTGATATTTCCGCGCTGCCCAAGAAGACCCGCGACGTTTTTGAACGCGGTCTTGCCGAGTGCGCCGATCACACCGGTATGACGCTGGCGCTTGCCGTCAACTACGGCGCGCGTGCCGAGATTACCCGCGCTGTCCGTCAGATCGCGCTCGACGTTGCCGCCGGTAAGATTGATCCCTGTCTCTTATACACATCTCCGAGCCCACGAGACTAGCGCTCATCT
>URNK01000122.1 GCA_900549195.1 uncultured Collinsella sp. | reverse complement strand
ACGTAAGGAGTCGTCGGCAGCGTCAGATGTGTATAAGAGACAGCCCTTTAAGCAGACGCTTTCGGGCATGTTTACGGCCGACTGGTACTTTGAGTACACGGCGCCCGGTATCGACAAGGCCCGCGCACTCGAGGGTGCCCTGCCCAAGCTCGGCATCGATGCCAGTGAGGTCGTATCGTTTGGCGACGGCCAGAACGACAAGTCCATGATTGAGTGGGCCGGCACCGGTGTTGCCATGGGTAACGCCGTCGAAGAGGTTAAGGCTGTAGCCCAGATGGTGACCGCCGATAACAACGAAGATGGCATTGCGGTGACGCTGGATAAGCTGCTGGGTTAGAATCGCCGATTAATGCATGGCTCGGGCGCCTGCTTGCGGGCGTCCTTTTGTTAGGGAGGGTGCCGTGTCCGCATTTCCGTTCGACGCCGTTATCTTTGACATGGACGGCGTCATTGTCGATACCGAGTATTACTACTTGGGCGAGACTGCCGCGTTTGCCAAGGAGCTTGGGCTTAATCTGACTCAAGAGGAGTTGAATGGGCAGGTCGGTACCTCGCATCAGTTCTTCCTGCATATGCTGGTCGATTGGTTTGAGCGCGCCGGTAAGGGGCACTTCACTGGCGAGGAAGCGTTGGCCCGTTGGGACGAGTGGGCGCATAAGCGTCCGCGTGACTATCAGGCTTTGATTAACCCAGGCGCCGTGGATACGATTCGAGAGCTGCCGCGCCGTGGCGTTCGCGTGGCGCTTGCCAGCTCGTCTCCCATGGTTAGCATCGAGGAAGTGCTCAACGCATGCGGGCTGTCTGATGCCTTTGAGTATGTGGTGAGCGGCGAGCAGTTTAAGGAGAGCAAGCCCGAGCCCGACATCTACCTACATGCGCTGGACCTGCTGGGGCTGCCCGCGAATCGCTGCTGCTGCGTTGAGGATTCCGTTCCGGGCATTACCGCGGGTAAGCGAGCCGGCCTGACGGTCATTGCCAAGCGCGAGGAGCGCTTTGGCTTTAGCCAGGATGCCGCGGACAAGATTATCGACCAGCTGCCGGACCTGCTGGAACTCGCGTAGATTCTGGGCGGCATTGTTGTCACAACAGTGGTTCCGCTGGCATAAGAGAGGGGCGCGCTATGGCATTTAACGTGAGCGCACTGGGGTTTGGCGACAACGTCGTCGACCGCTACGAGCATATTCGCACGATGTATCCGGGTGGCAATGCGGTGAACTTTGCCGTGTATGCCAAGAAATGCGGAGCCGCGCGCTCCGCGTATATGGGCATCTTTGGTAATGACGCTGCTGCCGAGCACGTGATTGCGAGTCTTGAGGATGAGGACGTTGAACTAGCCAAATGCAAGCAGCTCATCGGTGAGAATGGTGCTGCGCGCGTGACCGTCGTTAACGGCGACCGTGTTTTCCTTGGCTCCAATGAGGGTGGCATCCGTGGTGATACTCGCTATGTGCTCGATCGCTTTGACCTTGCGTACATGAAGCAGTTCGACGTAGTCCACTCGGGCAACTATTGCTTTACCGAGCGCGAACTTCCCAAGTTGAAGGCCGCGGGCATCACGGTTTCGTTTGACTTCTCGGACGATTCGACCGACGAGTACTACGAGCAGATTGCTCCCTACGTTGACTTCGCATTCTTTAGCGCGGCAGACGCCGCGAGCGAGGATGAGATTCGCGAGCGTCTGGCATGGGTGAGGGGTCTAGGTCCGCGTTTCGTATCGGCAACGGCTGGCGCTGAGGGCTGCATTGCCTATGATGGCGATCGTTATTACCGCCAACTGGCTAAACCGGTAACGGATTTGAAGGACACCATGGGTGCGGGCGACTCGTTCCTGGCTTCGTTCCTGATGTGTTATCTCGATTCCGCCAAGCGTGGCGAGGATGGTGCCGAGGCCATCGAGCGTGCACTCGACTTTGCTGCCGGGTTTGCCTCGACCGTGTGCGGCATGGAAGGCTCCTGGGGCCATGGAGTGCCGATTTCCGAATAGGTGAGCAGTCCCGGGGAGTCGAATTGTCGCCTCCCTGGGACTCCATGGACAAAAAATGCTAAATATGAGTACTGTCACTAATTTAGTAACAGCGAAATTAAGCTTTTGAGGGCCTAGTTGGGTGTCTGCGAGCGATTAAAACCTGCTAAAAATGACTTTAACCACCTTAAAGTGCCTTGATAATGGATGGCTGTACATTATCAAGGCACTATTTTGCCGTAAAATAATGTTACTGGATTTGCAACAGTACTCATATTTGACATTTTTTGCCCACAGGGGTTAGCGAAGGTCAAATACAGAGCGCGCATTTGCTAAAACTGCCGACTCAATGTGCTTAGCGTCACAGTTTTTGAGTGAGGCAATGCGCATCGAGGTCCTTGTGAGCGATCTGATGAGCGACTGTGCGCTTGTTTCTGTGTTTGGCTCGGCTGGCGCATCGGTCTCGAGCAGTAGACGGTCGAGTGGAATCTGTCGGGCGTATTCGCGTCCACGTTTGGTGGCGAGCATGCGCTGGTTGACGGAAAAATAACAGTCCGCATCACGCGCGCGGACGAGTTCGTCCGAAGTGCCGCTAAACCAGTGGAAGATGATAACGGGGGAGTCGGGGTTTGGGATGAGTAGTCCATGCGATTCGAGGACGTCCAGTACGGCTCCTGCCGAACGAACGGCGTGAATTGATATCACGCGCCCGGTAAGAGGATGCTGCACGAGTGTATCGCAGAGCCGGTCAAATGCCTGTATTTGTAGCGGCTCACTTCCGGCAAAGCGTGCGGAAAAGTCGAGTCCCACCTCGCCGATGTAGCGCTCTTGGGCAGCAACTTCGCAAAGCAGATCGACTTCGGCAGGACCGCAGCGGCCGTCGGCGAGCCACCAGGGGTGGAGCCCAACGCCAGCGATGATGCCTGGTAGGCGACGGGCGCGCTCGTTTGCGGCCGAAAAGTCGCGTGGGTCGACCCCGCAGTCAAAGAGCCCCAGACCCGACGCCGCCGACTCACTGGCTGCAGCATCGGGGCCGAGCATCAAATCAAGATGACAATGCGTGTCAAAGAATTGCGGTTCCATCGCAGGACATCCTGCTAGTCCAGGCGTTGGCCGTCGGCGCGCACACGCTCGGTGCCGCGTCCACTGATCTGGCGGATAACCTCGCCGGCAATCATCTGACCCATGATGGGCGGCATAAAACTAGCGGTACCCAACTCGGTACGCTCGTGGATGTTGGACGGGTCGCGGGGTTGGGTCTTAACCGATTCCTCGCAGCTAAACAGCACGTGCAGACTCTTGATTCCGCGCTTCTTACATTCTTTGCGCATGATGCGGCTCATGGGGTCGCGTACCGTATCGAAAATGTCGGCAAAGCGGAGGCACTCGGGATGGAGCTTGTTGGCCCCGCCCATGGAGCTAACCAAACGAATGTCGTGGTCCTGAGCATATTTGGCAATGGTGAGCTTGGCCGAGATGGTGTCGATGGCGTCGACGACGTAGTCGAGCTTGCCGTCCGTCTGCTCCAAAACGCTCGCGAAGAACTCGTCGATGTTGTCGCTCAGCAGGTATTCGGTGCGTTTGATAACGGTGGCGGTGGGATTGATGTCGTGGATCATGGCTTCCATAACATCGACCTTGCGCTTGCCGATGGTGCTGTGAAAGGCGATAGCCTGGCGATTGATATTGCTGGGCGCGACGATGTCTTTGTCCAGAATGACGAAATGACCAATGCCGCCGCGGGCGAGTGCCTCGCAGCAGTTGGAGCCCACGCCTCCGCAGCCGAGCACCAACACCGTAGCATCGGCGAGCTTATCGAGTGCCTCGCGGCCCATGATGATCTCGAGCTTGGTGTCGCGTGTCTCGACGAGAGCGGCAGCGGTTTCGGTCATAGACATCCTCCGATGGGGAAGCGAATCGTGTTTTAGCTATCGCCATTATAGGTGTTATCGCGATTCCATTTGAGCCCTTGGGCTTGTTGAAATGGGATCGGGGTTCGCATAAGATTGAAGCAGATGGCACCCGTTGCAGCGGGTTGGCCAACTCTAAAACACGTTTGTAGCGTGAGAAGTGGCCGTCTTCGCATTACGCGGAGGCGGCTATTTTTTTGAGTACAAGATTAGATAGTTAGACAAACATCTAAATATCGAGTATAGTGTGCGCGTCATGAGAGATGATGAGAGGAGGTCTTATGCCGGGAGAGGGTTTTAAGGCGCTTGCCGATCCAACGCGACGGCGCATTTTGGAGTTGCTGCGCGAGGGCAATTGCACGGCGGGGGAGCTTGCCGAGCATTTCGATATCAGTAAGCCGTCGCTGAGCCATCACTTGGCGACGCTCAAAAACGCCGGGTTGGTGACCGACGAGCGCCATGGCCAAAACATCGTATACAGCTTAAACACCACCGTCATGCAGGATTTGATTGGCTGGTTTATGGGCTTTACAAACACGGAAGGTGATAAGGATGAATAACGAAAACAAGGGCATTCACCCCACGGGGGTATCGTCGCGCGTGTGGATTGCGCTGGTCGCTCTGTGCGTCGCCAATGTCGTAGCGCACCTCATGGTGATGCCGAGCTTGCCTGCGCAGATTCCCACGCACTGGGGCGCGAACGGCGCCGTCGACGGTTGGGGCCCTAGCTGGATGGCCTCCGCGCTCGGCGTGCTGCCTCTGGCGCTTCTCGCAATGTTCTGCGTGGTGCCGCGCATCGACCCCAAAGGTGAGGCATATCGAACCTCGGGCAAGTTCTACCAGGGCTTCGTAATCGCCTTCACCTTGTTCATGTGCGCCATAAGCTGGCTGGGAGAGCTTACGGTCTGGGGCGTGGTGCCGGCGGTCGGTTCGGTTAACGTGCTGATTTCCGGTGTTGTCGGTTTGCTGTTCATCGGCGTAGGCAACTACTTGCCGCGTGTGAAGCAGAACTATACGCTCGGTATCAAGACGCCCTGGGCGCTTGCCGATCCCGAGAACTGGCGCCGTACGCAGCGTTTTGGCGGCGCCTGCTTTATGGTGCTAGGTATTGGCCTGATTGTGATGGGCGTGGCAGGCAGCGTGCTTTCGAGTGAAGTCGTCGCCGCGGTGATTGCGGTTCTGGCGTTTGGTTCGGTTGGAGCCGTCTACGTCTACTCGTATCTGTTGTGGCGCAAATCGCAGCGAGCCGCTCGTTAAGGTTGCGGAAAACTAGCGTACGCAGTTCATAGTATGTTCCGGGGGACTTTTCCCAGGTAGTATTAGGGGGTGTGGGCAACCATGCCCCTTTTTATTAGAACGCGCGAACTGCCTCTCCGCTTTTTCCAAAACGGAGAGGGGGAGAAGATTTCCGCAGCTAGATAAGGAGAAATGACTGTGGCGGAGTTCATTTATCAGATGTATCAGGCTCGTAAGGCCCATGGCGACAAGGTAATCCTTGACGACGTGACCCCTGTCTCTTATACACATCTCCGAGCCCACGAGACTAGCG
>URNK01000121.1 GCA_900549195.1 uncultured Collinsella sp. | reverse complement strand
TCTACACGTAAGGAGTCGTCGGCAGCGTCAGATGTGTATAAGAGACAGGTATAGGGATTGGGTTGCGGCCATTTGGTTGATGGTTCGGTTATTTGGTTGACGGGGCTTGCTCCGGGTTGGGGCGGCGCCGTTGTTTAGGGGGTACACTGGGTGGCGACTTTTAGTTTATCTACTACCTGATGGGGTGTTTTTTATGGGCAAGAAGTCTCGGGCTCGGGTTGCTGCGGCGGGAACTCGCAAGGATTCTGGTCGTCGGGTTGCCGAGGGTAAAAAGGCCGATCGTGCCGAGAAGGACAAGAAGGTCGGTGCGCATGCTCATCCTGAGTGGGCGCCCCATTTGAATTCGGCTAGTGAGGACTTGACCGCCAAGTTGTTTACGATGGTCGAGGTCATCTTGGGCGTGGTGCCTGTGGTGGTCATTGGCCTGTTCCTGGCCTCTAAGGATGCCACGAGCGTGGATAAGCTCACCGAGGTCTTTTCGCAGGAGCCCTCGATGGTGGTCTCGTTTATTTCTGCGTGCTTGCAGCCGTTTGTGGCGTACATGCTGTATATGGTCTACCGCAAATACTGCGAGGGTGATGCGGGCTTTGCCGCCGGTAACCTGATCGGTCTTTTGTGCTCCGAGATCCTACTGCTCAATATCCCGGGCGTCATCGGTATGGGCATCTTGCTGTGGCGTGTTTGGCGCAACGTCGCCCCGCACTTTGAGAGCTGGTTGTTTGAACGCCGTGCAATGGGCGTGCTGGCAGACATCGCGGGCTCGCTCGTGATTCTAGCCTTGGCGTTTATGTGCGCCACCGCCACCCGAGGTCTCGCGGGCATCTAAAGCTGCCTCCACCGACTGCGGAGCACGGGGCGGGGAAACACCTTTCCCTCTCGCTCACGGCTGCGCAGGTCGCGCGAGGTAAAGGTGTTTCCCTACCCTGTGCTCCGGCTTCGGGTCGTCGCGTGCTTGCTACTGAAAAACTGATAAGAAGTTAGCGTGCCGCCCCTTTTGGGGCGGCACGTTTTTGTATGGGGTCCCTGTCTTCACAATTTCCGTCAAGCTTTTGGTTAGATTTTGGTCAGTTGGCGTAAGGGTGGAAGGCCAAAAGATTGCTGACGAAAAAAGCTCAGAGAAAGTGCTGGTAGGGGAGTTGTTGAGGTTTTCGACAGCTTTTGTCAACAAGAAACTTTGCGGCTATTGCTACGGATTGCGTTGCCGTGGCCTTGGCGGTGCGGGATGCTGGGCGTAAGCGTCGAATGCTCCGATTTTGGAGGCCAGCATGGACCTGTTTCTTGAGACTCCGCAGCAACAAGCTGAGCGCATGCTGCGTCAGCAGCAACGGCTCATGGAGATGCAAATGCAAGGGGTAGCCGCCCAGCCCCCTGCGCAAAATGCCGCACCCGCGGTTTCGCTTGCGGGCGGATCGGCGTCAGAGAACTATTCCGTACAACAAGATTCATATGCGCAGGAGCTTGCGTTCGATAAGCATCGTGCGCGTCGTCGCCGTGTGGGCCAGCGCTTGCGCACATTGGCGATGATCGTGCTCATCCCGTTAGGGCTTGCGGCCATCTTTCTGGCGTCGTATGCGCTCACCTGCATCCTCAACGGTGCTTCGCCCGGCGAAGTGCTCCAACATCTGTCGGCCCTCGGCCAGCGCCTAGGCGATGTCATAACAACAATCCGCGCCGGCTGGGAGAGTTAGCGTTTGTCACATTAGGACTTCTAGGGTGTAGGGATTATCGCCACGAGCGGAATTCTTGCATCCTGTTGGTCCTGTCGTGCGACTGAATAGTATTATTGAAGATGAATAATAATAGGATTTGTTATGTATAAGCAGGATTTAGAACAGACTCTGTTGGGCATTGACGAAGAGGCAGAGCTGGAAATAGGTCCAAGAGACGACAGGCCGAGCGTTGTATTGGTGGGAGGAGGCGCCTTCATGCTAAACGATGTGACGAATCGTTCGGTTACACATGACATCGATGTGTTTGAGGCAGACAGGTGCCTCCGCGAGATCATAGCTCGATACCCCGAGGTGAATGGTATGGCGGTGGCATATTGTAATCAGATGCCATTCAATTACGAAGATCGTTTGATCCCCTTGGATATTGGGGCGCGTTTTATCAGGTACTTTACGCCATCCTTGGAGGACCTGGCGGTAATGAAGCTCTATGCCTACCGCCCGAACGACATCGTCGATCTTCATAGCCAGGCATTCGTCGACCGACTTGATTGGGGACTGCTCGAACGGCTTATATTCGACGAGGGCGAGGCGCTGGCGTCGTCGCCTTCGGAGCGGAGTTATCAAGAGATGGTCTGCGCATACAGCCAATACAAAAAGGAGGTGCTCGGTTGAATCTGACCTTTGAGGGATTCTTAAAAGGCTATTGCCGAGAGCTATCCGGACAGCAGTCGCTCAGTTTTAGAAAACTGGTTAAGCAAGCGACGACGGTTGCGCCGCGCGTGGCGGAGCCCCTGTTTTTGCTCGCTTTGGCACAGGGTAAAGCCGAATACGTTCTGGGCTTATCCGAGGGTTTGTGGATGGAAGAGGGTTACCGAGGCGTTTTGTCCTTGTACGCCCAAACGGGTAGCCTGGCATCTCTATGCGCCGAGGACAAACTTCCTAATCGTTATGCCAACGTTTGGCGTGCGTATAGAGCGGTGAAGGAAAAGCCGACGGTCGACAGAAGGGTGAACGCCCTGATGAGAAAGAAAACGCTGGAAGCATTGGAGGAATCGGGTGAAACGCGCTATGACCTCTGCCGTGCTCTGCACCTGAATAAGGGAAACGTTTACGCATACTTAGCCGGTGATGACTCAAAGGTGAGCAGGAAGACAGCACGCCGTATTATGGAATATGCGGAAGAGAGAAGCACCCAAGAAGGCGCCGGGCGCCCGGTGCGTGTGGCGGGGTAAGATTGATCGCGGTTTTGATTGGTGCTCGATTGGGTTTGTTGGGCGGAGTTTATGTCTGCTATTGATATTGTGCTTGTTGCGATCGCCTTGGTGGCGGTGGGGGTTGCTGTGGCTTGCGCCCTCCAGCTCAAGAGCCTGCGTGCCGAGTTGCGGGAGCGTGGCGACAGTAGCGCGGAAACGCTGGCAGCACTCGAGCAGGCCAACAACGCGCTCGATGCCCTGAACGTCGCGCTGGCCGAAACTCACCGCACGGCCAATGCCATCGCGCAGCAGCAGACGACAGATGCGGCCGTGGAGCAGCAACGTTACCTGACCATCGCACGTGAGTTTTCGCAAGCTGGTGACCGGATGGATGACCTGCGCCGCGAGACGGCCCAACAGCTCGGTGCCAACCGCGAGGGCATCGAGCACCGCCTGGACAAGGTGCGCGAGACGGTCGATGCCCAGCTGGGTGCTATCCGCAAAGACAACAACGTGCAACTCGATCAGATGCGCGCAACGGTGGACGAGAAGCTCTCCCGCACGCTCAACGATCGCCTGTCGGCATCGTTTAAGCAGGTGAGCGACCAGCTCGAGGCCGTGTACAAGGGCCTGGGCGACATGCAATCCATCGCCACCGGCGTGGGCGATCTTAAGCGCGTGCTGGGCAATGTGAAGGCGCGTGGCATTTTGGGCGAGGTGCAGCTGGGTGCAATTCTGGCGGACATCCTCACGCCCGACCAGTATCTGGAAAACGTTGCCACCAGGCCCGGCGCCTCGGAGCGCGTTGAGTTTGCCGTCAAGCTGCCGGTGGACGAGGGCGATCCCGTGCTGCTGCCGATCGACTCCAAATTCCCGGGCGACGCGTACGAGCATCTGCTCGACGCCCAGGAGTCGGGCGATGCGGAGGCCGTTGCCGCGGCACGCAAGACGCTCGATATGATGGTGAAGCGCGAGGCCAAGGACATCTGCGAAAAGTACCTGAGCGTGCCCGCGACGACCAACTTTGGCATTCTGTTCGTGCCGTTTGAGGGGCTGTACGCCGAGGTCGTCAGCCGCCCCGGGCTTATCGAGACCCTGGGCCGCGACTATCACGTCAACGTAGCCGGTCCCAGCACCATGGCTGCCATTCTCAACAGCCTGCAGATGAGCTACCAGACGTTTAGGCTGCAAAAACGTACCGACGACGTACTGCGCGTGCTCTCTGCTGTCAAGGCCGAGTTGCCACGCTATCAGGCGGCGCTGCGCCGCGCCCAGCAGCAGATCGAGACCGCGGGCAAAACGGTTGAGGGCATCATCACCACGCGTACAAATGTCATGGAGCGCAAGCTCAAGGACATCGACGCGCTGGAAGACGCCAACCAAGCCGATGAGATCTTGGGACTCACATCAGCGGAGCTGCTCGCAGGCCAAAAAGACGAGGACTAGCTGCATCTGACGGCTGTGCGACTGTACGAGCACGGCGCGGGCGCTTTTCGCATCGCGCTTGTCTGAAGTGCGCTTTAGTGTGCAACAATGGCGTTTCGCCCTATCAGACGCGAAAGGAAGCCCATGTCTCAGAGAAACACCAGTCCGCTCAAACGCTCCACCGTGCGTCGCACGCTGCAGCGTTTTTGGGACGTCACGCGCACGCAGCCGCTGATCGTCTTTCTCTCGGTGTTCTCGTCGGCGGGCTACATCTTTTTGCTCACGTTTGCCAACACCTATGTGATGGCCCTCATCGTCGACCGCGTCCAGGCCGGTCCCGTGGCAGGCGACCAGGTGTTTGAGGTCTTTGGTCCTTACATTCTGGCGCTCGTGCTCGTTAACCTAGTGGGCCAAATCCTCTCCAAGCTGCAGGACTACGCCGTCTACAAGCTCGAGATTGCGGGCAACTATCACCTGGCGCGCCTGTGCTTCGACACGCTCTCCAATCAATCCATGACATTTCACACCAGCCGCTTTGGCGGATCGCTCGTGAGCCAGACGAGCCGTTTTATGAGCGGCTATACGGGGCTGGTCGACGTGACGGTGTATTCGCTCATCCCCACCATCACCTCGGTCATCTGCACGGTGGCGGCGCTCGCCCCGGTGGTGCCCACATTTACCGTGATCCTGGTGTGCATCATGGCCGTCTACATTGCGTTTGTCTGGCTTATGTACAAGCGCATCATGCCGCTTTCGGCCGCGACGTCCGCTGCGCAGAACAAGCTCTCGGGCGTGCTCTCCGACGCGGTCACGAACATCTTGGCCGTCAAGACCTGTGGGCGCGAGGACTTTGAACGCGATCTGTTCGACGCCGCCGATCGTGCCGCGCGCGACGCCGAGACGGTCTCGATGCACGCCATGATGCAGCGCAACTTTACGACCTCGGGCCTTATCGTCATCACCATGGCCGTGGTGAGTGTGTTCGTGGCGGGCGGCAACGCGTGGTTTGGCATCTCGGCCGGCTCGCTCGTCATGATCTTTACCTACACCTATAACCTCACCATGCGCCTGAACTACGTAAGCTCCATGATGCAGCGCATTAACCGCTGTCTCTTATACACATCTGACGCTGCCGACGACTCCTTACGTGTAGAT
>URNK01000120.1 GCA_900549195.1 uncultured Collinsella sp. | reverse complement strand
TGAGCGCTAGTCTCGTGGGCTCGGAGATGTGTATAAGAGACAGTTACTCCTCGTCGTTGTCCTTGGCCTCTTCGGCGTCGTCGGTGTCCACGAGCTGGTTGAGCAGCTCGTCGAGGGAAGCCATGTCCTCGTTGATGGCACCGTTGGCGGGAGCCTTCTTGTCGTCGATCGGGGCGCCCAGGAGCTCCTCGTCGGCGTCGGCGTGATGCGTCGGCGCGGCGGAGGTGCCCAGCAGGATGTCGTCCGGACCGTCGGGGCTAAAGACCATCTGCAGCAGCTGCGAGAGGTCTTCCTCGTCGGCAACGTCGTCGTTGTTCTCGAGGATGTAGAGCAGGTCGTGGGCCTCCAGGCCGTCACGGAGCTCCTCGATCGCCTTGGCACCGATACCATCAATGCGCAGCAGATCCTCCTCGGACTTGCCGACCAGGTCGCCGACCGTCTCGATGCCGACCTCGCTGAACTTGTTGGTCCAGCGCTGCGACACGCCCAGGTCGTCGAACAGGTACAGGCGAGCCTTCTCGGCGGAGATGGTGTGGCCGTTGCGGGTGAACGAACCGTCAGCACCACCGAACTCGTCGTAGCCGGCCCAGTCGAGCTGCTGCGGGAGCTGCTCGTCCAGGTCCTTGAGCTCCACAGGAGCCCACTCGGGCAGCGACTTGGCGTTGGGCGAAGCCGGGCCGTCGATGTCCACGTAGCCGTCGGCCGTGCGATACGTCAGCTTGGCGTTGGCGTACGGCTTGAGGCCGGTACCAGCCGGGATCTTCTTACCGACGATGACGTTGGACTTAAGGTCGAGCAGGTGGTCGACCTTGCCCTCGATGGCAGCCTCGGTAAGGACGCCGGCGGTACGGATGAACGAAGCGCTCGACAGCCAGGAGTCGATGTTGGACGCGACCTTGAGCGTACCCAGGATGACGGGCTCGGCCACGGGAGCCTGACCGCCCAGACGGGCAACGCGCTCGACCTCGTCGGCGAACTCGTAGCGGTCGACGTACTGACCGAGCAGGTACTTGGAGTCGCCGGGGTTGGTGATCTGAACGCGACGCAGCATCTGACGTGCGAGCACCTCGATGTGCTTGTCGTTCAGGTCAACGCCCTGACTGGTGTAGACGTCCTTGACGCTCTCGACGAAGGTGTGCATCGTCGACTCGATGTCGGTCAGCTTGCGCAGGTTGCGGAAGTTGACGAAGCCCTTGGTGATCTGGTCGCCGGCGCGAACCTCGCAGCCGTCCTCGATCTCGGGCATAAAGCGCACCGAAGCGGGGACGCGACGCTCGTCGAGGACACGGGTGTGATCCTCGGAGTCGGTGAGCGTCAGCACGTACTCGGACTTCTCGGGCTTAATCGAGAGGTGACCGGAGTACGGAGCCAGCTCGGCCTCGCGACCCAGAATCTTCTCGTTGACGTTGCCGACGATATCGAACATACGGCTGACCGTAGGCAGACCCTGCGTAATATCGTCGACGCCAGCAACGCCGCCGGAGTGAATGGTACGCATCGTAAGCTGCGTACCGGGCTCGCCGATGGACTGGGCGGCAATAATGCCGACCGCGGTACCGATGGCGACCGGACGACGGGTGGAAAGATCCCAGCCGTAGCACTTCTGGCACACGCCGTACTTGGAGCGGCAGGTGAGCAGCGCGCGGAGCTTGACCTTCTTGAGGCCGGCATCGACCATCTTCTGGATGTCAGCGACCTTCTCGATGTAGCCGTCCTGCTCAAAGAGCACGGTGCCATCGGGAGCCACGACGTCCTCGATGAAGCAACGGCCGACAAGGTCGGTGTTGAGGTCGGTGGTGCCGGGGATGATGAGGTTGTAGGTGACGCCCTCGTGCGTACCGCAGTCCTCCTCGCGGACGATGACGTCCTGGGCCACGTCGACCAGACGACGGGTCAGGTAACCAGAGTCCGAGGTGTGGGATGCGGTATCGACCAGACCCTTACGGGCGCCGTAGGTCGAAATGAAGTACTCGAGCGGCAGCAGGCCCTCGCGGAAGTTCGCCTTAATGGGAAGGTCGATCGTCTCGCCGGACATGTCTGCCATCAGGCCACGCATGCCGCCGAGCTGACGCAGCTGGGTCTTAGAACCACGGGCGCCGGAGTCGGCCATCATGTACAGCGGGTTCTCCTCGTCGAACATGTCGAGCATGAGCGCTGCAACCTTGTCGGTACAAGCGGTCCACTCGTTAACGACTTCGATGTGGCGCTCCGTCTCGTTGATGAAGCCCTCCTCGAAGTACTCGTTGATCTGGTCGACGTTGGCCTGGGCGCGATCGAGCAGCTCCTGCTTCTCGGCAGGGATGAGAGCGTCCCACACCGAGATGGTAAGGCCGGCGCGGGTAGCGTAGTGGAAGCCGGAGTACTTGATGGCGTCGAGGATCGGGCCGACCTTGGCCTCGGGGTAACGATCGCAGCAGTCGGCAACCAGCTTGGCCACATCGCCCTTGACCATCTTGTAGTTCATGAACTCATAGTCTTCGGGCAGGCACTGGCGGTTGAAGATGATGCGGCCGATAGAGGTCTCGAAGCGCGCGGTCTTGTTGCCGGTGACGTCGTAGTCGACAAACTCGTTCTTGCCGTTCTTGACGCGGAAGATACGGGTGCCGTCCTCGTTGATGACGTTGGCATCGGCAGCGGACACGCGGACTTGGATCTTGGCCTGCATGTCGACCTCGGAGCGGCAGTCATAGGCGTGCAGCGCGTCGTCGAAGCTCGAGAACACGTGGTTCTCGCCCGGCAGACCCTCGCGAACCTGGGTGAGGTAGTACACACCGATGATCATGTCCTGCGAAGGGATGTTGACCGGCTTGCCGGATGCCGGCGAGCGCAGGTTATTCGCAGAGAGCATAAGCACGCGAGCCTCGGCCTGAGCCTGGCTGGACAGCGGCACGTGGACAGACATCTGGTCGCCGTCGAAGTCGGCGTTGAAGGGCGAGCAGACCAGCGGATGCAGGTGGATAGCCTTGCCCTCGACCAGCACCGGCTCAAAGGCCTGGATGGACAGACGGTGCAGGGTCGGTGCACGGTTGAGCAGCACGACGCGGCCGTCGATGACCTCTTCGAGGATGTCCCACACAAAGGTGGCACCACGGTCGATAGCGCGCTTGGCGCCCTTGATGTTCTCGACCTTGCCGAGCTCGACCAGGCGCTTCATGACGAAGGGCTTGAAGAGCTCCAGCGCCATGGTCTTGGGCAGACCGCACTGGTGCAGCAGCAGCTTGGGGTCGGTAACGATGACCGAACGGCCGGAGTAGTCGACACGCTTACCCAGCAGGTTCTGACGGAAACGACCCTGCTTGCCCTTGAGGGCCTCGGCGAGCGACTTGAGCGGGCGACCGCCACGGCCAGAGACCGGGCGACCACGACGGCCGTTGTCGAACAGGGCGTCCACGGACTCCTGGAGCATGCGCTTCTCGTTGTTCACGATGATCGCGGGGGCGTCCAGGTCGAGCAGGCGCTTGAGTCGGTTGTTACGGTTGATCACGCGACGGTACAGGTCGTTGAGGTCGGACGCGGCGAAGCGGCCGCCGTCGAGCTGGACCATCGGGCGCAGATCGGGCGGAATGACCGGGATGACATCCAGGATCATGTTCGCGGGGCTGTTGCCGCCCTTCAGGAAGGCGTCAACGACCTCGAGGCGCTTGACGGCCTTCTCGCGCTTCTGCTTCTGGGAATCCTCGTCGGCGATGATGGCCTTGAGCTTCTCGGCCTCTGAAGGAAGGTCGATGGCAGCGAGCAGGTCGCGGACGGCCTCGGCACCCATGCCACCCTTGAAGTACATGGAGTAGTAACGGGTCATCTCGCGGAACAGCGGCTCATCGGAAATGAGGTCGCGCTCGCTGAGCTTCATGAAGGCGTTGAAGGCGTCCGTGCGGAGCTGCTTCTCGTCCTTGCACTCTTCCTCGATGTCGACGATGCCAGAGGCGATCTCCTCGGGGGTCAGCGGCTCCTCGTCGGAGAACTCGTCAAAGTTCTCGGGGTTGCCCTGCTCCTTGAGGGACTCGATCTGGCGGGCGCACTCGGCATCGATCTCTTCCAGATCGGCGGCGAGCTCCTCGCGCAGGTCGTCGGCGTCGGCCTCGCGGGCCTCATAGTCGACCTCGGTGATGATGTAGCTGGCAAAGTACAGAACCTTCTCGAGGTCCTTGGACTTGATGTCGAGCATACGGCTCATCGGGAAGCTCGTGGGGCTCTTGAAGTACCAGATGTGGGACACGGGAGCGGCGAGCTCGATGTGGCCCATGCGGTCGCGACGCACCTTGGCCGAGGTGACCTCGACGCCGCAGCGCTCGCAGACGATGCCCTTAAAGCGGATGCCCTTGTACTTGCCGCAGGAGCACTCCCAGTCCTTGGCGGGACCGAAGATCTTCTCGCAGAACAGGCCGTCCTTCTCGGGCTTGAGGGTACGGTAATTGATGGTCTCCGGCTTCTTGACCTCACCGTGCGACCAGGAACGGATCTGGTCGGCGGAGGCAAGGGAGATCTTTACCGAGTCAAAATCAGTAGCTTCGAAATCTGCCACAGTCAACTACTCCTTATCAGTGGTCGTGGCGGCGACAGCCTCGGGCGCCTCGTCGGTCTCGGCATCCTCGGCCTCGACGTCGGCGTCAACGCCGGCGAGCGCAGCCAGGTCGTCGAGAGCAGAGGTCTCCTCGGCGGTCACAGGGGCGGAGGCGTCCTCGTCAGCATCGTGCATGGGCTCGATGTCCAGTGCGAGGGAGCGAATCTCCTTGACGAGAACCTTGAAGGACTCGGGGATACCCGGGACAGGAACGTTCTCGCCCTTGACGATGGACTCGTAGGTCTTGACGCGGCCCACGGTATCGTCGGACTTGACGGTCAGGATCTCCTGCAGGACGTTGGAAGCACCGTAAGCGTACAGTGCCCAAACTTCCATCTCGCCGAAACGCTGGCCGCCGAACTGAGCCTTGCCGCCCAGCGGCTGCTGGGTAACCAGGCTGTAAGGGCCGGTCGAACGGGCGTGGATCTTGTCGTCGACCATGTGGCCGAGCTTGAGGATGTAGGACGTACCCACGGTAATGGGCTCGCGGAACTCCTCGCCGGTGCGGCCGTCGAACAGGCGGGTCTTGCCGCGCTCGTCAAGCTGGGTGACGAACTCGGGGCGCATGTGATCGCCAAAGGCAGCGGTGGCCTTGTTGAGCATGTTCTTGTTAGCACGACGAATGACCTCGGCGATCTCGTCCTCCTTGGCGCCGTCGAAGACAGGCGTCGCGGTGAAGAACGGACCGGGGACGTACTTGTCGGAGTCGGCCTGCTCGGTATCCCAACCGCAGGCAGCAGCCCAGCCAAGGTGGCACTCGAGCAGCTGACCGACGTTCATACGCGAAGGAACGCCCAGCGGGTTGAGGATGACGTCGATCGGGGTACCGTCAGCCATGTAGGGCATGTCCTCGACCTGTCTCTTATACACATCTCCGAGCCCACGAGACTAGCGCTCATCT
>URNK01000119.1 GCA_900549195.1 uncultured Collinsella sp. | reverse complement strand
CGTGGGCTCGGAGATGTGTATAAGAGACAGGGCCCGCTGAGACCAGACCGGCGGGATAGACCAGTTCAGATGGGGCTTTGATGCATGGGTGGTCTGTTGGTGGGCAAATGGGTATCATACTGTGGTTACTGCGTCGACTCTGTGATGCATGTTTGTACGTTCCCGGCGGTCGGTTTGCCAGAAGCGCCCCGTCGGTTGTTCCAGACCCGTTTCGAAGAAAGGAAACAACACTAACCTATGGCAGCTAAAAAATCATCTCCCTTGAAGATCATTCCGCTCGGCGGCCTTGACGGCATCGGCAAGAACATGACGGTCTTCGAGTGCGGCGACGACATGGTGCTCGTCGACGCTGGCCTCATGTTCCCCGACGACTCCCAGCCCGGTATCGACCTGGTGCTTCCTGACTACACCTATGTCCTGGAGAACGAGGAGAAGCTCCGCGGTATCGTCGTCACCCACGGCCACGAGGACCACACCGGTTCGCTTCCGTATCTGCTGCAGGACCTCAACAATAAGGTGCCCATCTTCTCGAGCAAGCTGACGCTTGGCTTTATCGAGGGCAAGCTTTCTGAGTTCCGCATCCGCGCACCCAAGTTCCGCGAGGTCAAGGGCGGCAGCCATGTCAACCTCGGCGGCATCTCGCTCGACTTCTTCTCGATGACGCACTCCATCCCCGGCGCTCTGGGCGTGTTCATTCGCACTAACCAGGGCACCGTTATGCACACCGGCGACTTTAAGCTCGACCAGACGCCCATCGACGGCGTCACGCCCGACTATGCCGCTATCAGCCGCTTTGCCAAGCAGGGCATCGACCTGCTGCTGTCCGACTCCACCAACGCCACGGTTCCCGGCTTTACCAAGTCCGAGGCCGAGGTCGGTCCCAACCTGCTGCATGCCATCAAGAACGCCCCGGGTCGCGTGTTCGTCGCTTCGTTCTCGAGCCATATCCATCGTTTGCAGCAGATCTGCGATGCCGCCCGCAAGTGCGGCCGTAAGGTCGTTGTGACCGGTCGCTCCATGCTCACCAACACCCGCGTCGCGCGCGAGCTGGGCTACCTCAACATCGACGATGCCGATATCATCGATGCCTTCGATATCGATAACCTGCCCGACGACAAGATCGTCGTCATGTGCACCGGTTCGCAGGGCGAGCCGCTGTCGGCCCTGTCCCGCATGGCCAATGGCGAGCACAAGACGCTCTCTATCCACGAAGGCGATACCGTCATCCTCTCGGCAACTCCCGTTCCCGGCAACGAGAAAGCCGTCCAGCAGGTCGTCAACAGCCTGGCCAAGCTCGGCTGCGACGTGTGGGATAAGAACCGCGCTCTTGTTCACGTCTCGGGCCACGGTAGCCAGGAGGAGCTCAAGCTCCTGATGGCCATGGCCAAGCCCACGTACTTTATGCCGGTTCACGGTGAGGCCGTGCATCTGCGCGCCCATGCCCAGCTGGCCCGCAAGATGGGCATCAAGGACGATCATATCTTTATCCTCGATAACGGCGACACGCTCGAGATGCGCGGTGGTATCGTCAAGCGTGGTGCGCCCGTCGAGTCCGGCGTCGTCTACGTCGACGGCCTGCGTATCGGCGATACCGACCCCATCGTCCTGCGCGATCGTCAGAAGCTCGCCAATGACGGTATGGTTACCGCTGTTGCCATCGTCTCGCTCAAGCACAAGAAGATCGAGGCCATCGAGTTCTCGGGCCGCGGCGTCTCGTTTGCCATCGACGACCAGTTCTCCGAGGATGCCTCCGCGTCTATCATGAAGACGATCGAGAAGGGCAAGTTCAGCTTTACGAGCAGCGGCTCCGATGCCATTCGCAAGGCCGTGCGCGACTCGCTCTCTAACTTTATCTGGAGTCGTACGCGCACCCGTCCGATGATCATCCCGGTCGTCATGGAGGTTTAGTTTGGCGCGCGGATCTGCACAAAACGCCAAAGGCAATAAGGCCAATAACCAACCGGCATCTGCTAAGGGTGCCGGTTCCCATCTTCGTGCTAATAAGGGCCACGAGGCCGACTTCGACGATTTTGAGCCCCTGGTCGAGCCCTCGGCCAACCGCGATATTGCCGGCGTGGTCATCGCCGTTTTGGCGATTGCGTCCTTCATTGCCGTGATTTCTCCGGCAACAGCACCCGTTACGGCTGCGGTTGCCGGTTTCTACCACCTGGGCTTTGGTCTGGGCGCCTACGTGCTGCCGATCGTCATTTTGCTGTTTGCCGCCACGCTCTTTTTAGGCGAGGACTCGCCGCTCAACATTCGCTCGGTCGCGGGCGGAGCCGTGGTCTTTATCGCCGTTGTTTCCATTCTTTCTCTGATGGTGCCGGGTACGAGCGACTCGTGTGACCTTATGTTCACGCCGCAAAATCTGTCCGCCTCGGGTGGCTACATCGGTGCGTTTATTGCGAGTGCGCTGCAGAATGCCCTGGGTAAGCCTATCGCGATGGTGGTCCTGTTGGGTCTGGCCGTCGTTGGTTTTGTCATCATCGGCTTTTCGGTGGGTGGCGTGCTGCGCTCTGCTCGCGACCGCGCGGCCGATTTTGCCGAGCGCCGTCGTGCCGATGTTAACGCGAGCCCGTGGGGTGACGACGAAGCCCTGTCGGTGCCCGGCGTTGCCCGTCCGCACCTGAGCATTCTTCGTCAAAAGGGCTCCGATGCTGCCGTGACCACGGTTATGGGCAACGATGTGGACCCGGTTTTGGACGATGACGACGAGGACGAGAATCCGTTTGTCGACGTGTCCGAGTCGGTTGAGACTGAGCGCGCTAAGACGACGCTGCTGCCGCGCCGCCATGCCAAGAAGGGCAAGGCTGCGCCCAAACTCAATACGAGTGAGCCCGACCCGTCTTGGTCCGAGAGCGAGATTGAGCTCACCGAGGGCAATGACGAGGACGACGAGGCTCCGATTGAGACCGCAAAGACAACTTTGCTGCCGCGTCGCCATGCAAAGCGCGACCAGGTAACCGGTCAGCTTTCGATGGAAGACGACCCCGATAAGATCGACGAGTCCGAGCCGCCGTTTGCCGTGAATCCTGTCTCGGCAGCACCTCAGATCCCCGACTTCTTGAAGCATCCCAAGGTTGCCGATGCGCCTGCCTTGAGTGCTGTCGAATCGGCTGCGGCTAGCGATGGGGGAGCGGACGGCGGCGCCGCAGATAACGAGGGCGAAGAAGAGGACGGCCTCAAACTTCCGCCACTTGAGATTCTGCATGCCAACCCGCAGTCGGCTTCCTCCGCGTCTTCTGACAAGGAGCTGGAGCAGACCGCTGAGTCACTGCAATCCACCTTGCTTGAGTTTGGCCGCAGTGCCCGCGTGGTCGGCTGGATCGCCGGCCCCACGGTGACGACCTTTAAGCTGCAGCCTGGTGAGGGCGAGCGCGTGAGCAAGATTTCGAGCCTCGAGGACGATATCGCGCTTTCGCTCGCTGCCCAGTCGGTACGTATCTTTGCCCCGATCCCCGGCACCTCGCTCGTGGGCATCGAGATTCCCAATCGCAAGCGCCAAAACGTCAATCTGGGCGACGTGCTGCCCTATGTTAAGGGCGGTCCGCTCGAGCTGGCCATTGGTCGCGATGCCGAGGGCACGCCGGTTGTCGCTGACCTCGCCAAGATGCCCCACCTGCTTATTGCCGGTACGACCGGTTCTGGTAAGTCGGTGATGATCAATTCCATCATCACGACCCTGCTCATGCGCGCCCTTCCCGAGGACGTTCGCCTGATCATGGTCGACCCCAAGCGCGTCGAGCTTGCGGGCTATAACGGTCTCCCGCATCTCTATGTCCCCGTGGTGACCGAGCCCAAGCAGGCCGCGAGCGCTCTGCAATGGGCCGTGTCCGAGATGGAGCGTCGCCTGAAGGTCTTCGAGCGCCTTAACGTTCGTAAGATTTCGACCTATAACGAAAAGCAGGCCGCCGGCGAGTTTGAGCATTACGACAACCCGCCGCTAAAGATGCCCTACTTGGTCATCATCATTGACGAGCTCTCGGACCTGATGATGGTCGCCGGTAAGGATGTCGAGGCCTCGATCGTGCGTATTGCTCAGCTGGGCCGTGCCGCCGGTATCCACCTTATCGTGGCCACGCAGCGCCCGAGCTCCAACGTGGTGACGGGCCTCATCAAGGCCAACATCACCAACCGCATCGCCTTTAACGTCGCCACGGGCATCGACTCGCGCGTCATCATCGACCAGATGGGTGCCGAAAAGCTCACCGGTTTGGGCGACATGCTGTTCTCCAAGGTCGACTGGGGCAAGCCCCGCCGTATCCAGGGCTGCTTTGTCTCGGATGATGAAATCAATGAGATTGTCGAGTTCGTCAAGTCGCAGAGCGAGCCCGATTACCACGAGGAGATCCTGTCTGCCGTGGCGCCCGCTTCCATGTCCATGGCGGGTGGCGGCGGCATTGTCCGCACCGGAGTCGCCGAGCCGCAAGACGATGATCCGCTCATTTGGGAAGCCGCCCATATTGTGGTGGAATCGCAGCTTGGCTCCACATCTGGCCTGCAACGTCGTCTGAAGGTTGGCTATGCGCGTGCCGGGCGTATTATGGACATGCTGGAAGAAAAGGGTGTCGTCGGACCGCCCGACGGTTGCAAGCCGCGTGAGGTCCTGTTGGACGAGGAGGGGCTTGCCGCGCTGGAATCTGTCGACGCCGAGATGGCACGTGAAGATCGTGAGTTTGGAGGATTCTGATGGCTGCACGCTTTGGTGACATGCTGCTCGAGCAGCGTCGCCGGATGGGCCTTTCCATTCAGCAGGTCGCCAACACCATCAAAATCAGGCCGCAGATCATCGAGTTTTTCGAGACCGGTAACTTTGCTTCGATGCCGCCGCGCGGCTATGCGCAGGGCATGATTTCGAGCTATGCACGCTTTTTGGGCCTCAATCCGCGCGAGGTCGTCAATGCCTACTTTGACGACCTGATGGCATACGAACGCGAGACGTCCCAGCAGGGCGGTCGTTTTCAGGACGCCGCGGGCTACGTCAATTCGCGTTCCTCGGTCGACAACGGGCGCTTCCTGATGGTTCAGGGCGGTCGTTCGACCCGCTATGGACAGCGTCCTCAGCAGGCCGGTTATATTACCGAGACGGGTTCAGGCGAGGAGATTCGTTCACAGCGTGACCGGTTCCGCAGTACGCCGATGCCCGAGGACCGTGCGCTTCCCGCTGCCCGCGGCGTGGCGCGTGACCCTCGTGCCGGCTACGGCGACGGTGGCTATTCCGATCGCGGTTACCGTGGTGCCTCTACGGGACGCTCTCGCGGTGGCTATGCGGATGCCGATACCACGCAGGTGACGCCGCGTCTTCACTCTCAATCACAGCCGTATGGCCAGCGCTCTTCGGCTCCGCGTTCGGGCCAGCGTGGCTATCAAGGCCGCGGTGAACTTGCACCCCGCTCGGGTCAGCGCAGCCTTCAGGGCCAGGGCGGCTATCGCTGTCTCTTATACACATCTCCGAGCCCACGAGACTAGCGCTCATCTCGTA
>URNK01000118.1 GCA_900549195.1 uncultured Collinsella sp. | reverse complement strand
CCGCCGGCCCCGTCGCCCCGCGCCCGGTCCACTCCGCGCTCGACCTGTCCAAGCTCGAGTCGGTCGGGTTCCACATGCCCGACTGGGAGGAAGAGCTGGGGGAGTACCTCAAGACGCTCTAGCCGCTATTAACTTTTCGAGAGCAAAAGCCGCCGCTTGTTAACGGTGGCTTTTCTTGTTGGTGGCTATCTGCGCAGTGGTGCCAATAGTATTCTGCGGAAGATCTACCTCTCGCTTGTCTCGGTGGCGGACTTGCCGGGCTGGTCATCGTAGGCGTATTTGCTGTACACGTTGACCTCCCACTGCTTTTTTTCGACCTTTGCCACAGAATCCAGGATGAATCCGGTTGCAAGGCTCAGACCACAGAGGAACATAAACGATGCAGCAAGCATGGCAGTGGGGAAACGCGGGACCAGGCCGGTCTGAAAGTACTCAACAAAGATAGGAATGCCCAAAACCAGGCCGATAATCGCGAATAGAAGCGCGACGAGGCTGAAGAACTTCAGCGGGCGGTAGTCCTTGAACAGCGTGCCGATCATCGCAACGACTTTAATGCCGTCGCTCACGGTATTGAGCTTGGACTCGGAGCCTTCCGGACGGTCGCGGTACTCGATGGGCACGTCTTTGATGCGCCAGCGGTGGTCGACGGCGTGGATCGAGAGCTCGGTTTCGATCTGGAAGCCCTCGGAAAGCACAGGGAAGGTTTTAACGAACGGACGGCTCATGGCGCGGTAGCCGGTCATGACATCATCGAAGCTGTAGCCATAGATCCACTTGATCATGGCGCGGACCAGATTATTGCCAAAGCCGTGGAAGGCACGCTTGTTCTCCTCGGCGTAGGTGCCGTTGGAAAGGCGATCGCCTACGGTCATGTCGGCCGTGCCGTTAAGGATGGGCTCGCAGAGGGCCTTGGCCGCCTCGGCGGGGTAGGTGTCGTCTCCGTCGACCATCAGGTAGCAATCGGCGTCGATATCGCGAAACATCTGGCGGCACACGTTGCCCTTTCCCTGACGGGGCTCAAAGCGGACTGTGGCGCCGTGCTCGGTGGCAATGCGTGAGGTATCGTCCGACGAGTTGTTGTCATAGACATAGACCGTCGCCTGCGGAAGCTCGCGGTGAAAGTCATCGATGACTTTGCCGATCGTGAGCGCTTCGTTGTAGCAAGGGATGATGACGGCGATGGATTCAGAATTCACTTAATGCTCCTTATACATTCAATCCTAGAAAGTATAGCCGTTTGGGCCTGGCATCCTAAGATGTGGGTTAGTTCTCCAGTTTTGTTGCGCGAATCGTTTGCATGGCCGTCGGGTCTATACTGTTCGTTTGTCAACGATTACGAGTAAAGGAGTTGCATCCGTGTCGGATCAGACAAAGCAACAAGAAACTCGCAGTCTGCCTGCGACGTTTGCTAAGAACGAATTTGAGAAGGACGCGTTTATCCTTCGTCAGCTGGTTACCAAGGATTTTAAGATCAAGTATCGCCGTAGCGTTCTGGGCGTCGCATGGTCGGTGCTCAACCCGCTGCTGATGATGATCGTCATGGCCATCGTGTTCTCGACGATTTTTGGCCAGGGCCGCAATGGCTCAATGACGCCCGAGATGTACCCGCTGTACTTGATCGTGGGTAACATTACCTTTGCCGTCATGTCTGAGTCTACTAACCAGGCCCTGACGTCGATCGTGGGCGCTGCCCCTCTGCTCAAGAAGGTTAAGGTGCACCGCTGGGTTTTCCCGGTGCAGAAGGTGCTCTTCTCGCTGGTCAACTTTGCCTTCTCGCTGGTCGCCGTCGCCATCGTCATGCTGTGGTTCCGCGTTATGCCTTCTTGGCACCTGATTCTGCTGCCGGTTTGCCTGCTGCTGCTTATGTGCTTCTGCATGGGCCTGGGCATGATGCTCTCTGCCCTTACGGTCTTCTTCCGCGACGTTATGCATCTGTGGAGCGTCGTCATTACGGCGTGGACTTACATTACGCCCATCTTCTGGACGACTGACTATATTGCGCAAATGCCGCATCTCGTGCGTATCTTGATGTATGCGAACCCCATGTTCAACTACCTGCAGTTTATGCGCGATATCTTCCTGTTCCAGACTACGCCCTCGCTTATGACGTTTGGTATGTGCGTCGCTTGGGCGGTTCTTGCGCTTATTATTGGCTATACCGTGTTCCATAAGTCCGAGCGCAAATTTATCCTCTACATCTAAGGAGTGCTGTGATGACTGAATCTGTTGTTGATTACAGCGAGCAGCCTCTGGCTGTCGAGGTCGACGACGTCACCATGATCTTTAACATGGCGTCCGAGTCGCTGACCAACCTCAAGGAGTACTTCATCAAGCTTGCCAAGCATGAGTTGTTCTTTGAGGAGTTTAGGGCGCTTAAGCATATCTCGTTTGATATTCATCGTGGCGAGGTCGTGGGTCTGGTCGGCACCAATGGCTCCGGCAAGTCTACGATGCTCAAGATTATCGCTGGCGTGCTTGAGCCAAGCGAGGGCAGCGTTAAGGTGCACGGTAACATCGCGCCGCTGATTGAGCTTGGTGCTGGCTTTGACCCCGAGCTGACCGCCCGCGAGAACATCTATCTGAACGGCGCCCTGCTCGGCTATACCAAGGAGTTCATCGATGCCAACTTTGACGGCATTATCGAATTCGCTGAGCTGCAGAACTTTGTCGATATGCCGCTCAAGAACTTCTCCTCGGGCATGGTGGCGCGTATCGCCTTTGCAATCGCGACGATTACCGAGCCCGATATTCTGATCGTTGACGAGACGTTGTCCGTCGGTGATGTGTTCTTCCAGCAGAAGTGCGAGGCCCGCATCCAGCACTTTATCCAGAGCGGCGAAGTGACGGTTCTGTTCGTTTCGCACTCCATGGAGCAGGTTGAGCGCATCTGCCAGCGTGCCGTTTGGATTGAGAAGGGTGACCTTCGCATGGACGGCCCGGTCAGTGAGGTCTGCAAGGCGTACCGTGAGCAGTTCAACTAGGTTATAATTACTTACGCTTGGCCGAATTGTTTGGCTGGGCGTGCGGTTATTTGCTCCATTAGCTCAGTTGGATAGAGCAGGGGACTTCTAATCCCAAGGTCGACGGTTCGAATCCGCCATGGAGCACCATCGTTTATTAAGCCCAGACCGCTTGGTGGTCTGGGCTTTTTCACATGCCGGTGTTCTTTATTCTTGCCGGGTATACGTTTAGGCCGAAGCCGTGGCGTGAGCTGCTGTTGTGCTGCTGATGTGGATTGGTTATACGGCGCGCCTAAGGGGGCTGGAGCCGAGCGTGAGCGAGCCTCTGCTGTTTATTGGAGCCGGTGTTGCTTGGCTTGTCCTTGCCGCGCTGAGTGGGGTGAGCTTTCGAGCCGCCGCGTGGATGGGTTTTTGGTTGCGACAGTTGCCGCTCTTGCCGGTAGCTACTGCGTGTGCTGGGTTTCGATGGCGTTGGAGAAGTTGAAAGACGTGCCGGTTTTGGGGTCCTTTGAGCGAGCGCTCGTGTTCTGCGGACAGGCCAGTCTTGCCATCTTTGCAATCCACGCGGTCGATTGGTTTATTCCTTGGCAGACCATGCCTCTGCTTATGACGCTGCCAGCATCGTGGCTCTTTGCGTCGATTGTGCGCCGCAGGTGCGACATAGGGTTGGTGTACGTGATCAAGAAGGCGTAACAAAAACGGGGAGGACCAACTTGGCCCTCCCCACTATATCTAGTCTGTCTAGTCTGCCTTCAGGCACTCGGGCAAGACGTTTGCAACTGCATTCATCGCCTGCGGCCTCAGGTACTGCTCATTGAGCTTTGCCTTTCTGTAGGCGTAGCGAGTGTCTGCCGAGTACTTGATCAATACGTCGGTGAAGAATCGTTCCCAGCTTAGGTAGTCGCGGCTTTCGATATAGCTCGAAGGATCCTTGAGGATTTTTGGAATGTCGTTACTGGGAATGAGGCCAGATTGCAGAAGTGTCCACTCGAATGATTCCGGGAGGAACAAGCGAACGTTCTTGTAAACGCGCTGTCCGAGCACCTTTTCGATGTAGGGACCAAACGCTGCGCCGTCTCCAATGGCAAGAACGTTTTGCTCGGGGCATTCGTGAATTGTCCGCTTTAGATTTGCTACGCCGGTGGCGGTATAGCAGGGGATTCCGAGCCGGTTGCAAAGAGCGTCGTAGAATTGATAGCCAGATTTGCTATCCTCGACAACTACGGCGTCGGGTACCTCGAATCCAACATTTAGATCCTGATACAGCATGCTTGCCGTGTGGTCATATAGCGGCTTGGTCACCGAGTAGAAGCGCCTGTCGCTCTTGCGGCCATTGATTGTTTTACTCGTCGTGTTGACTAACTTCAGGATCTCATCAACGCTGTAGGGGAGCTCGTTGGCATCGCGACGAGATATCAGAACAAAATAGTTGGACGAGCCGTTTACGGTTTTGGCGAAGTCCTTTGAGTAGATAAACTCGTTGCCCTCATCTAGAAAGACGATTGAATCTTCGATGATCGAAAGCTCGCGCTCCCAGCGTCTGCCGGAAAGCGTTTCACAAGGCACGTCGCAGCTGAGTGCAACGCCGCTTTCCGGTCCTCGGTCGTTGTAGTCGCGAATCATCGAGATGAGCGTCGTTTTGCCCGTGCCGCTGTTGCCGCGGATGAAGGAAATATTGCGTTTAAAGGTGAGCGTGTATTTGACTTTTGCGCGCTCCACGACAACGGTGTGTGATCCTTTCATTACTCATCAACATCCAGAAAATCATTGGTGGCACCGACGAACTCCTGCATGTTCCTGACGATGCGGCCGTCGTTATTGATGCGAATCTCAAAACGCTTCCAGGGAAATTTCATGATGTGGTAAAGGGTCACCAGCACATCCTGCTCTTTGCCAATTTTGAGCAGCCAGCGGGCGCAGTTATCTCCGCAAGTGGATGCATTGAACACCATGTTTGGTAGATTGCGCACCAGCAGCAGCGTCTTAACGCCGCCGGACAGTTCGAGTGGGGTGATCGAGCCCAGCTGCTTGCTTACGATGTTGTGGGGGCCGATGAGCTCTGATCCGTCCACGCTTTTAATGATCTGTGCGGCCATAGGGTCTTCGAACCATGAGTCCAAGTATGAGTTCCTAAAGTAGGTCTCGGTATCGTAGATGGAACCGGGGTAATCTCCCAGATGGATGCTTAGCATGCGAGTCTCCAGACGTTTTGTGGCTGCAACGATTATATGCCAGTAATAAAGTGCCGCCAGTAGCGAGGTTGCTGCTGGCGGCACTGGCATTACTGGCGTGCGAATCGGGGTTGATGGATTTGCGCGCGAGACTACTTTTCGAGTCGTTCCCTCAACAGCTCTAGCGCATGTGCGTAGCCCTGCAGGCCCTCACCGGTGATGGTGGCGAAGCAGGCCAGGCGGGCGTAGCTCACCTGGCGGAAGTCCTCGCGGGTCTCGACGGCGCTGATGTGGACCTCAACGGCGGGGATGGCGACGGCTTTGAGGGCATCCAAGATGGCCACGCTCGTGTGCGTGTAGGCCGCCGGGTTG
>URNK01000117.1 GCA_900549195.1 uncultured Collinsella sp. | reverse complement strand
CATCTTGCATATGACGGCGCTGCTCGCCCAGGTCGCCCACAAACAGGCCCTTTTCCTCGAGCATGACCTGAAGCTTCTCGAGCTCGCGCTCCTTTTCGTCCAAGCGGTACTGCGCAAGCTCCAGCTCGGCAGCACCTTCCTTGGAGCGGCTCTCCAGGTCGTTCCACTGCGACTGCAGCGAACGAAGCTCATCGACAGCCAGCATCTGCGTAAGCTCGTTCGCGCGCGAGGACAGCTCTTTGTACTTGCGCGCGCGATCGACCTGACGCTCCAGCGGTCGCAGCTGACGGGCGATTTCCTTATTGATGTCGCGGGCACGCGTCAGGTGCTCGTCCATCGACTTAATCTTTTTGAGCGCACGCTCCTTGCGGCGCTTGTGCTTGGAAATGCCGGCGGCCTCCTCGATAAGGGCGCGGCGCTCCTCGGGGCGGCTCTGCAAAATGGCGTCGAGCTTGCCCTGGCTGATAATGGAATGCGTATCCTTGCCCAGGCCCGAATCGTGCAGGATGTCCTGAATGTCCATCAGACGGCACGGACTCGAGTTGATGAGGTACTCGCTTTCGCCCGAGCGATACATGCGACGGGTGATGGCGACCTCGTCAAAATCGACGGGCAGCATATGGTCCGAGTTATCGAGCACCAGCGTGACCTCGGCGACACCCACAGGCTTGCGCGCTGACGAGCCCGAGAAGATGACATCCTCCATGGCCTGGCCGCGCAGCTGCTTGGCGCTCTGCTCGCCCAGGACCCACAGGATGGAGTCGGAGATGTTCGATTTTCCCGAGCCGTTTGGACCGACGATGACGGTCAGGCCCGGCTCAAACGTCATATGGGCACGGTCGGCAAACGACTTGAACCCTTTGAGCGTGAGGGACTTGAGATACACGGTTCCTCGCTTACACGTGCTTCTTATTCAGAATCACGCCGTTGGTGGTGTAACCCATGCGGTCGAGCGCTTCGAGCGCGGCGGCTCCCTCGGCTTCCTTCTTTGAGGAGCCGGAGCCGCGACCCTGACGAATACCATCGATCAAAACCACGGCGGTAAAGGTGGGCGCATGCGCCGGGCCCTCGGAGCCAACGAGCTTGTACGCCGGGGGCTCGTGACCGTCGGCTTGCACACACTCCTGCAAAAACGACTTGGGGTTCGCAGGATGCTCGGCACGCTCGGAAGCCAAATGCGGCTTAAGCGTACGGTGAATGAACTCCGCCGCGGCATCCCAGCCGGCATCCAGGTACAGCGCTCCCACGAGCGACTCGTAGACGTTCTCGAGGGCCGAATGCAGGCCGCGCGCACCGGTACCGGTCTCGGAGGCACCAAAGATGATGATGTCGTCGATGCCCAGCTCGTGAGAAACCTCGGACAGCGTAGCGCCCGAGACAAGCGACACCTTCAAGCGCGTGAGCTTGCCCTCGTCAAACTCCGGATAGGACTCAAACAGGGAGCGTGCGACCACAGCGCCCAAAATGGAATCGCCCAAGAACTCAAGGCGCTCATAGCTGGCAGAAACCGGCTGGCCCTCGACTGCCGAGGGATGCGTAAGCGCCGCGCGCAGCAGCACCTTATTGTTGAACTCGTGGCCCAGGATTTCCTGGGCGCGCGTAAGTCGGTCGGATAAAGCCAAGACTTAGGCCTCCTTGGCAGCTTCGATAGCGTCGACGGCGTCGGCGACAGAGTTGAGCGAGAGCAGGGTCTCGTCATCGATCTCGAGGTTGAACTCGTCCTCGATAGCCGTAACCAGCTGCAGGCGCTCGAGCGAGTTGGCATCGAGGTCGTCAAAGGTGGTCTCCTCGCTAATTTCGGCAACATCGACGCCCAGAACGTCAGCAGCGACCTCGGCGATCTTGTCGAAGATTTCGGAGCGGTCCATAGCGCTTCCTCTCATAGTGCATGAATACCAAAAGAATGGTACCGCCCGGGCGGTACCAAGACACGGTTCTGATTCTACCCCACGACGTGCGCCGCGAAGCACATAACAGCGCTCTAACTCGCTCTTATAAAACGATACCGTCCATAGAGTTGGCGACATTCTCGACCAGCCCGGCGCGCACGGCTTCGGCCGCCGCGAGCGTACCGTTTTTAACAGCCTCGACCGAGGTAGCGCCATGGCCGATCAAGACCACACCGCGCAGGCCCAGCAGGATGGCGCCGCCCTTGGCATCGCCAGAGAGCCTAGCCTTAATCTCGCGCATCTGCTTTTTGATGAGCAGCGCGGCGATCTTGGTGCCGAGCGAGGACATAAAGGCGCCTTTGAGCTCCTGCAGCAAAAACTTGGCAGCGCCCTCGGTAGCCTTGAGAGCGATATTACCCGACATGCCGTCGGCAACAACGACATCGAAATTGCCAGAGGTGAGGTCGGTGCCTTCGCAGTTGCCCACAAAGCCCGGAACTGCGGCCTTCATAGCAGGGAAACAGGCCTTGGTAAAGTTGGAGCCCTTCTCGTCCTCGGTGCCATTGGCGAGCAGGCCTACGCGGGGATGCTCAATGCCCAAGACGACGCGCGCATAGGCGCTGCCCATCTGCGCAAAGCGCACCATATCGTCAACCTCGACATCGGGGTTGGCACCCATGTCGCACAGCACCGTCAGACCGCCGGCACGATTGGGCAGCGCATTGGTCAGGCACGGACGCACCGGTTGCTTCTTACCCTCGGCCATATATCGAAACGGCGTGACGTAGGCGGTCGCGGCAGCCGTCATGGCGCCGGTAGAGCCGGCGGAGAAGAACGCGTCCGCGTTGCCCTTCTTAATGGCGCGGCAAGAAAGCACGATCGACGACTTACGCTTGGTCATCACGGCGCGAATGGGATCGTCGTCCATGGCGATAACGTCGGGTGCCTCCAGGGCCTCGACGCGCGCATGGGAGGCGGCAAAGGGATTGACGATTTCGGCGGGACCGGCAGCCAGGACCTCAATATCCTGATCAGCTGCCAGGGCAGCCTCAATACCGTCGAGGACAACCTGCGGCTTCTCGTCTCCACCCACAACGTCTACACAAACGCGAACGTTACTCATATACATGCTCCTTATACAAAAATGGCCGACTCATTGAGCCGGCCATTGTGGTTCCATTTGGAACGGCATCGCATCCAGAGTATACCGTTACTCGGTAACGATAACCTCGCGGTCCTTGTAGAAACCGCAGCTGGGGCACACGTGGTGCGGAAGCTTGACAGCACCGCAACGGGGGCACGTGGACTGAGCCGCAGCCGAGATCTTCATGTTGGCGGAACGACGGGTGTGAGTGCGGATACGACCCTGCTTTTGTTTAGGTACGGGCATAGTGACCTTCCTTATGAACTATCCAGTGTGGCGATTACGCGCAAGTAGCGATACTACCACAGTTTTACTCATCAAGCTTGAGATTCTTCAATGCTGCAAATGGATTTTCCGTGGCAGCGGCCCATTCTGCCTCTGCCTGGGCGGCGCAATCGCATTGCTCGACGTTGAGATTGCAACCACAAGTGGGGCACAGACCGCGGCAATCGGGCTTGCAGAGCACCACAAACGGCGTGTCCATAACGACCGCGTCATTGATGGGCTCACCCAGATCGACGATACGGTCCTCACCCAGGAGCTCGTAGCCGTCCTCGTAGGCCTCGGGATCCTCGGGCACCTCAAAGAGATAAAACTCCTCGATCTCGCCGGCGATATCAAACGAGGCGGGCTCCAGGCAACGGTCGCACTCGCCGGTGGCGTGCGCGCGAACCATGCCCGTGAGCAAGACACCGGTACCGGCATTGGTAAAGACAACGTCGTAGTCGATGCCGTCCTGTAGCTGGTACTCCTTCTCGCCCACCGTGTAGGTGGCGACATCGACCTTACCGGTCAGCGGATACGAATCTCCAGGAAACTCGAGCTGCTCGGAAAGATCGACGGTAACGCTCGGGAACTCAGCCATTACCACTGACCATTCTGCTGGGCGGCACCCTCGTTGAGCTGCTGACGGCAACGGGTAACGGTGCCGGTCAGGCTCTTGAGGTTCTCCTCCAAGTGCGTAAAGACCTGCTCTGCGTAGTCCTCGGCAGCATAACGCGTCTCGCGCTCGTACTGCTGGGCACGATCGCGGATGTCGTCGGCCTGCTGCTGCGCAAGGCGGACGATCTCCTGCTCACCGGCAATGGTGAGGGCCTGCTGCTGAGCGTCGGCGATGATGGAATCGGCCTGAGCGGCGGCGGAAGCCATAAGCTCCTCGCGCTCCTTAAGGATACGGCGGGACTTCTGCCACTCCTCGGGATAGCTCATGCGGATCTCGTCGAGGATGTTGAAGAACACGTCGGCGTCGATGACCTTGAACTGAGCGTTCTTGCCGAAAGGCGGCTTGGCTTCCTCGATCAGCCCTTCGAGCTCATCGACCAAGCTGACGATCCTATCGCCAGGAAAATTCTCGCCCGGCATCCGGTCTCCTTTCATAGGTAACATATCATCGTGCTAGTTTACCACATGCCACCAGGCAATAAGAAACGTCACGAAAAGCGATGTTTGAGCGCTTCGACCACGTTGGACGGGACAAACGTCGATACGTCACTGCCGAGCGAGGCGATCTGGCGAACGACCGAGCTCGAGATATAGCCGTACTGCGGCGCACTCATGACAAAGATGGACTCCAGCTCGCTATCCAGGCGATAGTTAAGGTCGGCCTGCTGCAGCTCATACTCAAAGTCGGTCATGGCGCGCAGACCCTTGACCACGGCCCCCGCCCCCTGCTCACGAGCGAAGTCGACCAAGAGGCCGGTAAAGGGCAGGACCTCGACGCCGTCGATATCACCGAGCGCCTCGCGGGCCAGCGCCACGCGCTCATCGAGCATAAACGTGGTGCCCACACCGTTTTTACCCTGCGACTCGGCAACAGCGACGATCACGCTGGGAAAGATGCGGCGGGCGCGGCGGATCACATCGATATGGCCAAACGTGATGGGATCGAAGGTGCCCGGGACGATCACGCGATTAATAGTGTCACTCATGGGCGTCCTCCGGGGATACTGCCTCGTCATTTTCGTTAGCATCAGTGCCGCCGTCCTTGCTATCGCCGACCCAACGGAGCAGGTCGACCGAGGTAATGCCGTAGCGCTTCTCACGTACAGTCTCAAAGCCTGCCGGATGCGCGCCCGCATCGGCGGAGGCATGCTCAAACAGGGCATAAGCGCCAGGCGCAAGCAGACCCTGCTGAGCCAGATTCTGCAGCAGTTCCTCGACCGGCTCGGCGCCAAAAGCATACGGCGGGTCGAGCAGGACCAGATCAAAGGGGCCGCCCGGCACACGACCGCGCGAGGCACTCATCAGCATGTCGCCCGTTACCACGCGCCAACGCGCACGGTCACGGCAGAGCGACTCGATATTCTTGGTAATGAGCCGCGCGGCGTTGCGATCGATCTCAAACGTCGTGAGCGAGCGGGCCCCACGAGAGAGCATCTCGATACCTAGGGCACCGGAGCCGCCAAAGGCGTCCAGCACACGGACCTCGTCCAGATCGAAATCGAATGCCGACATGACCATAGATGCGCACGCCTCGCGCACGCGATCAGTCGTGGGGCGGGTGACATCGCGACCACGGGGCTCCTCGATCTTACGACCGCGCCATTCGCCGCCGATGATTCTCATCCTCCGCTGACCTCCTGTCTCTTATACACATCTGACGCTGCCGACGACTCCTTACGTGTAG
>URNK01000116.1 GCA_900549195.1 uncultured Collinsella sp. | reverse complement strand
GATTGTCCAAATGCGGCCCGCGCAGCGTCGGCCGGTCCGCCGTTCGGTAGAACGGCGGAACTAAATCAACTTGAAGCCCTTGCGCTTGCCCACGGAGAGGGTGTCACCCAGCTTGAGGGCGCTGGGATCGATGTTATAGCTCTTGGGAGCCACGGCCTTGCCATTGATCTTGACGCCGCCGCCGTCGATATCGCGACGAGCCTGGCCGGCGCTCGCCGAAAGACCCAGGTCCTTGAGCAGGCCAGCGAGGTAGATCTGGCCCTCGTCGTTGACGGTCAGCTCAACGTGCTTCTCGGGGAAGTCGGCAAGCTGGCCCTCCTTGAATACGCGGTCGAACTCGGCCTGAGCCTCGTCGCCGGCGCCGGCGCCGTGGTAGGTGTCGCACAGGTCGCGACCCAGAGCGCGCTTGAGCTCATAGGGATCGGCAGAGCCGTCGGCCAGAGCAGCGTCGATCTTGTCGACCTCGGCCGGGGTGAGCGAGCTGGCCAGACGATAGTACTTGCCGATCATCTCGTCGGGGATGGACATGGTCTTGCCGAACATATCCTTGGGCGCGTCGGTCAGGCCGATGTAGTTGCCATAGGACTTGGACATCTTGCGCACGCCATCGGTGCCCTCAAGCAGCGGCATGGTGAGCGCGATCTGCGGCTCCATGCCCATCTTCTCCATGAGCTCGCGGCCGGCGAGCAGGTTGAAGAGCTGGTCGGTGCCGCCCATCTCCACGTCGGCCTTGATCTGCACGGAGTCGAAAGCCTGCATCACGGGATACAGGAACTCATGCAGGGCGATCGGCGTCTGGGACTGGTAGCGCTTGGTAAAGTCGTCGCGCTCGAGGATGCGGGCGACGGTGAACTTGGAGCACACCTGCAGCAGGCCGGCCAGGTCCATCGAAAGGATCCAGTCGCCGTTGTGCACGATGGTGGTCTTCTCGGGATCCAGGATCTTCATGGCCTGGCTCACATAGGTCTCGGCATTGGCCTCGATCTGCTCCTGCGAAAGCTGCGGACGGGTGGAGTTCTTGCCCGAGGGGTCGCCGATCAGCGCGGTACCGTTGCCGATGATAAGGGTGACGTTGTGGCCCAGGTCCTGGAACTGACGCATCTTGCGCAGCGGCACGGCGTGGCCCAGGTGCAGGTCGGGGCTGGTGGGGTCGACGCCGAGCTTGATGTTGAGGGGCTCGCCCTTCTCAAGCTTCTTGCGAAGGTCGGCCTCGGGAACGATCTGCGCGGCGCCCGAGGTGATGATACGCATTTGCTCGTCAACAGACAGCATTGGGTATCCTCCTTTTGCTATAGCACCCTCGCCGAAAACGGCGGTGCTGGAAGTCCATAAACTCTCATATGATAACAAACTGACGCGATGCGGCACCTACGACAGGAAAATCCTCGTCCTGCCGCATGCGTCAATGGCAACTGGCAGACGTGTACCGTCACGCTCGACCAGATAGCGTACCTGCCGACGACGCAAGCAGTCGCGGCAACGAACCTGTCCCGTCGCATCGGTAGTGCAGACGCCCTCGGCGGTCAGCAGACAGTGCTCGCACACCATAAGCTCGGGACGGTCGGCGTCGACCGGACCCAAGACGCCGGGTTCAGCAGCCAGTTCGGCAATACGCTCCGCATCATTGCCGAGCAACTCGGCCGGCAAGTACACCCGCCCCGCACCGAGTCCGCGCAGCCAGGCAAGCGTGGCCCGATTCGCGCAGAACACCGGCGCCGCCACGTCAAACGTCACGCCCAGCTCGCGAGCGATCACCACCTGTCCCAGGTTGCGGCAGACGACGCGCCCGGCACGCTGCATCAGTGAGCGGGTCCGGTCAGCGTCACCCGTGCGGCACACCTCGTCAAGCACCACAACGGCGTCGGACAAATCGAGTTCCCCGCGCGGGTCGGCATCCATCAGCTGCCAAGCAAAAACCATGCGAGCGGGAACCGCGCACTCCACCAACTCCGTCGACGCACCGCCATCCACCGCAACGTCCTCAAAGGGCAGCACCTCAACGGCACGCGCAACGGGCGCAATCGCATTCGCCTCGGCCCGCATGCGCTCCAACACCGCCGCCGTCTGATCCAACACGCCGGCGCTGCGAATCAGGTACACCTCGCAGCCCGTGTCCACCTTACGCTTGCAATGCACGACGACGCGCTTCCCCGCTGCGGCATCCACCGGGCAGGGCACCTGCGGCCAGCGCTTGGGCACATCGGGACGCGCGTCGGCACCCGGATAGAACCGAATCTCGAGCGTGTCACCCGCCGCCACGGCGGCATCGAGCTCAACGGTCACCTCTTCGTGGCCCACAGCGACCAAGCGCCCCACGCGCACGCCCTGGTTAATTGCGCGCTCAAAGCTCATCAGTTCGGCACCCGAACGCCCTCGCAGGTACGCATCGGTAAACCCACGGTTAAACGACCTTCCCAGCTCGCGTTCAAGCTCTTCCACGGCACCGGGGTCCCACGCGCCGTCGCGCAGCATATCGAGCGCCCGGCGCCACACCCGCACCACGTTGAATACGTAATCGGGGTTCTTCATGCGCCCCTCGATCTTGAGCGACGCCACGCCGGTATCTACAAGCTCGGGCAGATGCGCAATACCCAGATAGTCGCGCGGGCACAGCAGGCGATCTCCCTCGACGGCGACAACGCTCTGTCCCGCCTCGTCCACCAGGTCGTACGCCAGACGGCACGGCTGCGTGCAGTCGCCGCGCATCGCCGAGCGCCCACGCCGCAGGGCCGAGAACTCGCACGCCCCCGAATAGCCGATACAAATCGCACCGTGGCAGAATACCTCGATGGGCACGCCCGTGGCACATAGCGCCGCAATCTCGTCGACCGTCAGCTCGCGTGCCGTCGTCACGCGCTCGACCCCCAGCTCATCGGCGGCAAGCCGCACGGCACCCTCGCTATGAGCGCCCGCCTGCGTGGACAGGTGAATCTCGACCCCGGGAATCGCCGCGCGCAGCGCGCAGGCCAACCCGGCATCGGCGACAATCAAAGCATCGGCGCCCAGCTCCAGTGCATGAGCTCCCAACGCCACCGCGTCGGACAACTCATCGTCAAACACGAACACGTTGAGCGTTACGTACACACGCACGCCATGGGCATGCGCCACGGCGCAGCCGCGCGCAAACTCGTTATCCGTAAAACCATGCGCGCTCACGCGGGCGTTAAAGCCGCCCAACCCCGCATAGATGGCATCGGCACCCGCGGCGATGGCCGCAAGCATCTGGTCGAGCCCGCCCGCCGGCGCCAGCAGCTCGGGCAGCGCCGCACCGGCAGCATCCAATCCAGTCTCGTATTGTCCGCTCGGCCCCATCGCCCGAATCGCCATCGGCAAACTCCTTACCAAGGTATGCATTCACTCTGAAAAATGCCGTCTTCCAGCATACACGAGGCCTCGCGCGCCCCGTTTGGTTTATCGTGTAATAACTTATGTCCATCCTGCCTCGACGACACATCCGCCGTCGGGCACGACATACCTGGAGGTCAATATATGGGTCCTCGCCAACGACAGGGACGCAGCCGTTCAAAGACGCATGCCCTGCCCATAATCCTGCTCTCGTTTTTGGGCTTTCTGCTGATTGCGGGCGTGGCGTTTGGCATCGGCATGGTCGGCAACGTCAACCGCTGGCTGTCCGATCTGCCCGACTACACCGACGCCAACGCGTATCTGGTGAGCGAGCCCACCGAGATCGTCGACTGCAACGGCAACAAGATCGCGAGCTTCTACACGCAAAACCGCAAGTCCATCACCAAGGACGAGGTCTCCCCCTACGTGCTGCAGGGCACCGTTGACGTCGAGGACGAGCGCTTCTACGAGCACGGCGGTATCGACCTGTGGGGTATCGCGCGTGCTGCGGTGGCAACCCTCGGCGGCGGGCACGAAGGCGCCTCGACTATCACCCAGCAGCTGGTGCGCAACACCATCCTGCAGGAGGAGCAGTTCGACTCGACCATCGAGCGTAAGGTGCGCGAGGCCTACATCGCCGTCAAGATGGAGGACATGTACTCCAAAGACGAGATCCTCATGATGTACCTCAACACCATCTATTACGGCCACGGTGCCTACGGCATCGAGGCCGCAGCCGAGACCTATCTGTCCAAGAGCGCCGCCGATCTCACCCTCAGCGAGGCCGCGCTGCTCATCGGCCTTCCCAACTCGCCCTCGCAGTACGACCCCACGGTCAACCCCGACCTAGCGCTGTCCCGTCGCAACAAGGTCCTCGACAACATGTTGCGCCTGGGCCACATCACGCAGGAGGAACACGATGCCGCACAGGCCGAGCCCATCACCCTCAACGTGACCGAGATTTCGGGCAGCGGCGTCGACGTATACTCGCAGCCCTACTTTGTCGCCTATGTTAAGCAGCTGCTGGAGCAGGAGTTCTCGACCGACGTGCTCTTTAAGGGCGGCCTGACCGTCAAGACCACCATCGACCCCACGATGCAGCAGGTGGCAGAGAATGCCGTTCGCGAGCAGCTCGACACGCTCTCGCTCGACGGCCTGGACATGGGCATGGTCGTCGTCGATCCCAAGACCGGCTACATCAAGTGCATGGTGGGCGGCTACGACTACAACGCCGACGAGAACCACGTAAACCATGCCACGGCCAAGCGTCCCGTCGGCTCCACCTTTAAGGCCTTTACACTGGCAACTGCCATCCAAAACGGCATGAACCCCAACGTCACCCTCAACTGCAACTCGCCGCTCAAGGCCAAGGGCACCACGACCGAGGTCCAAAACTACGCCAACCATAGCTATGGCAACATCACGCTTAAGCAGGCGACGGCATACTCCTCCAACACCGGCTACATCCAGGTGGCGGAAGCCGTCGGCAACAGCAAGATCATCTCGCTCGTCAAAAAGCTCGGCATCGACCCCGCCAAGGACAACATCGAGGACGTTCCCGTCATGACGCTCGGCACCGGCTCGATCTCGCCGCTCGAGATGGCCGCCGCCTACGCGACGTTTGCCAACGGCGGCTACTATCGCCAGCCGATCGCCATCACCGAGATTGACTCTCGTACCGGTTCGGTGCTGTACCAGCACACCGACAATCCCTCACAGGTGCTTACCGAGGGCGAGGCCGCCGCGGTCACCGATGTTCTGTCCGGCGTCATGCAGGGCGGCGGTACGGGTGCTGCCGGTGCCCTGAGCGTCAACCAGCCCTATGCCGGCAAGACGGGCACCACCGACAACACCACCAACCTGTGGTTCTGCGGCTATACCCCGCAGCTGGCGTGCGCCCTGTGGACCGGCTATTCCGCGGGCGAGATCCCCATCCAAAAATACGGCACAGACCTGCTGGGCGACAGCACCAACCTGCCTGTCTTTAAGCGGTTTATGAACACCGTTCTGACCGGTACCGAGCGCGAGGAGTTTGCGACCGGAACGGCGCCCACCTACAAGAACAACAGCGTCTGGAAGTTCTACGGCACCAACAACTCCAAGAAGACGGAGAACGACGACAAGGACGAGAACGAGGACGAAGAGGAAACCTCCACAACGACTACCACGACGACCACGACCACCGAGACCACGGGCGACGACACCACCGGCGGCACCGGTACGACCGGTGGCTCGACGGGCGGCTCCACTGGTGGTTCGACCGGCGGCGATGGCGGCACGCCTACGCCTACGCCCTGTCTCTTATACAGGTGTGAGGCTGCCGACGACTCCTTACGTGTAGATCTCGGT
>URNK01000115.1 GCA_900549195.1 uncultured Collinsella sp. | reverse complement strand
TCTACACGTAAGGAGTCGTCGGCAGCGTCAGATGTGTATAAGAGACAGGGTGTGAGCCATGGCGTGGTCGATGCCCAGGCCAACATTGGAGAAGCCCATGCCGGCGACATACTGACCAAGAGCCATGCCCTCACGGCCGGAGCCGGGCTGGCCGGACTTGGCCTCGGCGACGGAGTCGCGCAGGTTCTCGCTGATCAGCTTAATGGCCTCAAAGTGGAACATGTCGGAAAGCTCCCAGGCGCCCTTGGTGGTGTAGCCCTCGATGGCGTGGGTCAGTGCGTCCATGCCAGTGGAAGCGGTCAGGCCGGCGGGCATGGAGGCCATCATGTCGGGATCGACGACGGCGACCTCGGGGGCGTCGTTGGTGTCGACGCACACGAACTTGCGGACCTTCTCGGGGTCGGTGATGACGTAGTTGATGGTCACCTCGGCGGCGGTACCGGCGGTCGTCGGCACAGCGATGGTGAACACGGCGTGGTTCTTAGTGGGAGCAACGCCCTCGAGGCTGCGGACATCGGCGAACTCGGGGTTGTTGATGATGATGCCGATGGCCTTAGCAGTGTCCATGGAGGAGCCACCACCGATGGTCACGATAGCGTCAGCCTCGGCGGCCTTGAAGGCCTCGACGCCGTCCTTGACGTTCTGGATAGTGGGGTTGGGCTTGATCTCGGAGTAGAGGCTCCAAGCGATGCCGGCAGCGTCGAGCTCGTCGGTCACCTTAGCGGTAACGCCAAACTTGACCAGATCGGGGTCGGAGCAGACGAAGATCTTCTTGTAGCCGCGACGCTGGAGCTCGCCGGGGATCTCCTTGATGGCGCCGGAACCATGATAAGAGATGGTATTGAGAACGAAACGATTAGCCATTGATAGCCTCCCATCGTGTGCGGGGCATCCATTACGCCCCACGCTATGAGTCCCATCCTAACGCTTTTGAAACAAAAAACGCGTGAGAACATCAAAAGTGTTAAAGCGTTTCAACAGATGATGAAAAATATTGCGGCAAAGGGACAACCCCTTTGCCGCATTCGGTTACTTTCGGCAGCCCTCTTTCCAAGCCTCGGCCGCAACCTTCCAGCGTAAGCGCAAGTCGCGCTCGCGGTCGATGAACATGATGGCAAACGCGACAAACAGCAGCAAGCTCGCCACGACGATGGCGTGCAGGCCCATGCGCTCAATACACCAGTTGCCCAACACGGCGCCAAACACAAAGGTAAAGATCACGCCAAAGTACAGCAGGCCGTTTTCCAAAAAGCCGCGCCTGTGGGTGATGATGTAATCGTCCACGTTTTGCAGCGCGTTGCGCAAGTTGCCGATGCACATGGTCGTAGCGATGCCGTGACCGTGGATCTTGCGGAAGCTCTCGACCTGCATGCCGCAGGCAAACGAGGTGAGGCAGTTGGCGAGCAGGTTGAAATTGCCGCCCGGGATAAAGCTCACGCCCAGCAAGATAACGGCTTCAAAAAACACCGTTACCTGGCGCCAGTGGATCACGCTGCCAAACCGCTCGTGCACCAGGTCGGCAAGCATAATGCCCACGGCAAACGACACCACGGGGAAGAAATAGCGTCCCGCCAGCACCCAATTGCCCTCCGAAATGCTCACGCCCACAAGCAGGATGTTGCCCGTCTGCGCGTTGGCGAAAACATGGTCGCGCCCAATGTACGAATACACATCCATAAAGCCACCGGCGAGCGCCAGGATAATGCCCAGTTCGATGGACTCCGATATCTGTTTGGCACGCTGCATCGTCGTGCATCCTCCTTGTTGACGACCCTCTCGTGCGTTGGCGGAAACATAACCGCCGTTCATACTGTAACCCATTGACAACATGGCGTGCGCGCGAGACGGGTTCTCCAACGCGCAGATACACAGTCTGGAAACAAACGACTGGCTCAGCGACGCTCTCACTCACCAGCTCATGTACTCCCCCAGTCTTTTTAGCCCCGCCCCAAAAAGACTGGTTACAATTACATGCAGCATACAAACACCGGGAGGGATCGTGGCAAAAAAGCCTCAGCACGCTCAGAACAACCAGCGCAGTCAGCAGGGCAAACAGGTCCAGCAGCAAAAGCGCGGCGGTAAGGCGCAGGCCACGGTCGCCCGCACCAAGCATTCCCAAGCGACGCCCGTCCGCCCCTGGCGTCCGAGCCGCGATAAATTCCTCCCCGTCAGTCGAGCCGACATGGATGCACGCGGCTGGGACCAGTGCGACTTTGTCTACATCTGCGGCGACGCCTACGTGGACCATCCCAGCTTTGGCATGGCCATCATCAGCCGCGTCCTCGACGCGCACGGCTACAAAGTGGGCATCATCTGCCAACCCGACTGGACCGACCCCGCCAGCATCACCGTGCTCGGCGAGCCGCGCCTAGGCTTTCTCGTCAGTGCCGGCAACATGGACTCCATGGTCAACCACTATTCGGTGACCAAGCATCGCCGCCACACCGACGCCTATACCCCCGGTGGCGAGGAGGGGCGCCGTCCCAATCGCGCCGTCACGGTCTACGGCAACCTCATCCGCCAGACGTTTAAGGACGCCCCCATCATTATCGGTGGCATCGAGGCAAGCCTGCGTCGCCTGGCCCACTACGACTACTGGCAGGACAAGCTCAAGCGCTCGGTGCTGCTCGACTCGGGCGCCGACATCCTCATCTACGGCATGGGCGAGCACGCGATCGTTGAGATCGCCGACGCGCTCGACGCGGGGCTGCCCGTCGATCAGATCACCTATATCAATGGCACCGTCTACCGCACCAGCTCGCTCGACGAGGTCTACGACTACGACCTGCTGCCCAGCTGGGACGACCTTGCCGCCGACAAGCTCAACTACGCCCGCAGCTTTAACGTGCAGCAGCAGAATATGGACCCCATCACCGGGCATCGCCTGGTAGAGCCATATCCCAACAGCGTGTACGTGGTGCAGAACCCGCCGTCGGCAACACTCACCACCGACGAGATGGACGAGGTTGCCGAGCTCCCCTACGCACGCGATTGGCATCCCGACTACGATGCCGCAGGCGGCGTGCCGGCCTTTGCTGAGATCAAGTTTTCCATTAGCTCCAACCGCGGCTGTTTTGGCGAGTGCTCGTTTTGCGCGCTCACCTTCCACCAGGGCCGCGTGTTGCAGATGCGCAGCCACGACTCGATCATGCGCGAGGCCGAGCTGCTCACGCGCGATCCCGAGTTTAAGGGCTACATCAACGACGTGGGTGGACCGACGGCCAACTTTAGCCGCCCCGCCTGCGACAAGCAGCTCAAGCACGGTGTGTGCAAGAACAAGCGCTGTCTGTGGCCGAGCGTATGCAAGAACATGGTGGTCGACGAAAGCGGCTACACGCAGCTGTTGCGCGACCTGCGCCAGCTGCCGGGCGTCAAGAAGGTCTTCGTGCGCAGCGGCATCCGTTTTGACTACACCATGGCCGATGCCTCGGACGAGTTTTTACGCGAGCTGCTGGAACACCATGTCTCGGGCCAGCTGCGCGTAGCGCCCGAGCACGTGAGCGACGCGGTACTGTCCGTGATGGGCAAGCCGAGCCGAGCTGTCTACGACGCATTCTGCCGTAAATTTGAACGCTTGAACCGCGAGTACGGACTCAAGCAGTACGTGGTGCCGTATCTGATCTCGAGCCACCCCGGCTCGACGATGAAGGAAGCCGTGGACCTTGCCGAAGCCGTGCGCGACATGGGCTACATGCCCGAGCAGGTGCAGGACTTCTACCCCACGCCGTCCACCATGTCGACCTGCATGTACTACACTGGCGTGGATCCGCGCACCATGCAGCCGATCTACGTGGCGCGCGACCCACACGAAAAGGCCATGCAGCGTGCGCTCATCCAATACCGCAAGCCCGAGAACTACAAGCTTGTGCGCGAGGCGCTGGAAAAGGCCGGCCGCCGAGATCTGATCGGCTACACCAAGCATTGCCTGATCCGTCCCGTACCGCCGCGCCCGGGCGAGACGTCTGCTGGCGGCGGACATGGGACCGGCAAGAAGGGCGGCAAGGCCCACGGTGGCGCTGGTGGTGCCGGCAAGGGGTCTAAGGGCAGCAAGGGATACGGCGGTATGTCCCGCGCGCAGAACACTGCCGGTCGCAATCGCGCGGCACAGGGGCGCCAGGGCGCCAACGGCGGCGGACGTCGCAACTAGGGCAGTGGTGCACTCGCTGCGTCCATCCCACACGCATGGCGCAGCGAGCGCATTGCCTCAACGAGGATGACGCCGGCGATGCCAACCGTGACCACAACGTCGAACGGCGTGTTCACAAACCAGAGCAACGTCATGAGATACGACCCGGCATTAAAGGCAAAGTGCAGCAAGATCGTGTAGCGGAGCTTTCCGGTCGTCACGAGCACCCAACCAAAAATGAGGGCGGCAGCGCCCGCATAGCAGCCCTGCACCCAGTTCATATGCATAAAGCCAAAGATGGCCGCCTGCAGCACGATTGCCGCGGCGATACCCCACGTGCTTGGGGCCGCCCAGGGCACTATGGCGCCGTCCTGCGCGTTCGCGCGGCGCCGGCGCTTCCAGAGCGAACGGCACTGTGGATTAAACGCGCGCAGCGAAAACTCAAAGATGATGCCGCGCACCAGCAGTTCCTCGCAAAACGGCGCGCCGAGCACCGTGGTCAGGACGGCAAGAAGGCCGGTATCGCCCATGCCCGTTTCCTCGACGAGCTCGCTATAGTCTGCCGCGACCTCGGGCAGCAGCGACAGCACGCCGTCGCATAGGTAGCTAATGACCACCTGCATGGATAGGCCGATCACGACAACGCAGGCGATGCGCTTCCATGCAGCATTTGCTCCCCCGCCGAGTGGGCACTCACCTTGCCGGCGCGCCATGAAAGAGCGGGGCCACAGGTAGCGCCACCACAGCAGCGCCATCAAAAACGACGCCGTCTGAGCGGCGGCTTGAAACCATTGAATATCGAGGTTGTCGATCGGGAAACCCGTCAGCGCCGACACGATGTCCAGCGCGGAGAACAAAACCATGCCCAGGGCAATATCGGCAGCAACAACACCAAAACAGGCAAGCGACCACGCCATCGCATTGAGCATGCCAACCTCCTCAAAACCCGGCACTTGGGGACAGTCATTGTTGATGAGAATCGGGCGCAGCGCCAAAAGCCCCGCTCGGCGAGATGTCGAACGGGAAGGTGCCACAGCGATTGAAAGCGGCGATGAACATGCGGATGGCGTTGGACGGCGTGGTGCCCACGAGCTGGGTTGCCGCCGCGAAGGCCGCCTTTTCCTCGGGCAAAACCTTCGCGACAACCGGGGTCATGTGTTCTGCCATGGCGCTTCCTTCTTGAAACGACGGTGGTGCGGATGGATGCGGGCCACGCGGCTGGGCGACGGGCTGTGAAGGCAACCCGATTGGCCCGCATCTGGAGTTTGTTCTACGGCGTTGGTATTACTTGGTATTCCTAAGTATTACCCCGTAGATAGAATACCATACCCGACCCCATGGAGACAGAAGAAAACGAATCATTTTATTGTTGAGTTAGCGCCTGAAATGGCTTTTAGAGCGTGATGATATCCGAGATATCGAGGGCCTGAGCGTCGGCGACATCGTGCGTGGCAAGCAGGAGCATGCGACCTTCGAGCAGGTCGAGTACAGCCTCGGCCGTCGCATCGCGCGCGGAGGCGTCCAGGCCGGTAAAGGGCCTGTCTCTTATACACATCTCCGAGCCCACGAGACTAGCGCTCATCTCGT
>URNK01000114.1 GCA_900549195.1 uncultured Collinsella sp. | reverse complement strand
TCTGTAAGCTATGAGCGATATCGCTTAGAGCTTGATGTCGATGTCGACGCCAGCGGGGAGGTCGAGACGCATGAGCGAATCAACGGTGCCCGAGGTGGGGTCGAGGATGTCGATGAGGCGCTTGTGGGTGCGCATCTCGAACTGCTCACGGGAGTCCTTGTTCACGTGCGGCGAGCGGATAACCGTGTACAGGTTGCGCTCGGTGGGCAGGGGGACAGGACCGGAAACGCGAGCGCCGGTCTTCTGAGCGGTCTCGACGATGAGCTTCGCGGACTGATCGACGACCTCGTGATCATAGCCCTTGAGGCGAATGCGGATCTTCTGGGTAGCCAACTTAAACCTCCAAAGAGTGCGAGAGATGTTCTCGCGGATTACGTAACAGGGAGCTCGAACTTAGGCGTTCTTGCTCATGACCTCGTCCACGATGGACTTGGGCGCGGGCTCATAAGAGTCGAACTGCATCGTGTAGGATGCACGGCCCTGGGTCTGGGAGCGAAGGTCGGTAGCGTAACCGAACATCTCGCCCAGCGGCACCTTGGCACGGATGAGCTTGCTGTTCTTGCGATCCTCCATGCCCTCGATCTTGCCGCGGCGACCGGAGAGGTTGCCCATAACGTCGCCCATGTACTGCTCGGGGGTCTCAACCTCGACAGCCATGATCGGCTCGAGCAGCTGCGGATCGGACTTCTTGAGGGCGTCCTTGATAGCCATGGAACCGGCGATCTTGAAGGCGGCCTCGGAGGAGTCGACCTCGTGGTAAGAACCGTCGAACAGGGTGACCTTAACGTCGAGGACCGGGAAGCCGGCGATAACACCGGTGTTCAGGGCCTCCTGGATGCCCTTGTCGATGGACGGGATGTACTCCTTGGGCACGACGCCGCCGACGATAGCGTTGACGAACTCGTAGCCGAAGCCCTCCTCCATCTTCTCGAGCTTGATGACGGCGTGGCCGTACTGACCGCGGCCGCCGGACTGACGGACGAACTTGCCCTCAGCCTTCTCGACGTCGTGACCAGCGGTCTCGCGGTAGGCAACCTGGGGCTTACCAACGTTAGCGTCAACCTTGAACTCGCGGAGCAGACGGTCGACGATGATCTCGAGGTGCAGCTCGCCCATGCCGGCGATGATGGTCTGGCCGGTCTCGTGGTTGGTGGACACCTGGAAGGTCGGGTCCTCCTCGGCGAGCTTGGTCAGAGCCAGGGACATCTTGTCCTGCTCGGCCTTGGTCTTGGGCTCGATGGCAACGTCGATAACGGGCTTGGCGAACTCGATCTTCTCGAGGACGATCTCGTTGCCCTCGGCGCACAGGGTGTCACCGGTGGTGGAGTTCTTGAAGCCGACGCAAGCGACGATGTCGCCGGCGGCAGCGTCGTCACGGTCGATACGCTCGGCGGCGTTCATCTCGAGGATGCGGCCGAGGCGCTCGCGCTGACCGTTGGAAGCGTTGATCACGTAGGAGCCGGACTCGGCACGGCCGGAGTAAACGCGGACGTAGGTGAGCTTACCGACGAACGGGTCGGTCATGATCTTGAAGACCAGGCCGGAGAAGGGCTCGTCGAAGGAAGGATGACGCTCGATCTCCTCGCCGGTGTCCGGATCGGTACCGGTGACGGCCTCGACGTCAAGCGGGCTGGGCAGGTAGTCGACGACAGCGTCGAGCAGCTCCTGGACGCCCTTGTTCTTGTAGGCGGAGCCCACAAAGACGAGGTTGAGCTCGTTGGCCAGAACGCCCTTGCGCAGAGCAGCCTTGAGCTCCTCGACGGTGAAGTCCTCCTCCATGAGGATCTTCTCCATGAGCTCATCGTCAAAGCTGGCAGCAGCGTCGAGGAGCTCCTCGCGCTTGGTGGCAGCGATGTCAGCGAACTCAGCCGGGATCTCGTCCATCGGCTCGGGGTAGGTCATGCCCTTGTCGTCGGCCTTGAAGTCCCATGCAGTCATGGTGACCAGGTCGATGACGCCCCAGAAGTTGTCCTCGGCGCCCATCGGGACCTGAGCGGCCACGGCGTTAGCGTCGAGACGATCCTTCATGGTCTCGATAGCGTTGAAGAAGTCAGCACCCACGCGGTCATACTTGTTAATGAAGGCGATGCGGGGGACGTTGAAGGTAGAAGCCTGACGCCAAACGGTCTCAGACTGGGGCTGAACGCCGGCAACGGCGTCGAAGACGGCGACAGCGCCATCGAGGACGCGCAGGCAGCGCTCGACCTCGGCGGTGAAGTCAACGTGGCCCGGGGTGTCGATGATCTGGATGCGGTAGTCCTTACCGTCCTTGTTCCAGAAGCACGTGGTAGCAGCGGAGGTAATGGTTACGCCGCGCTCCTGCTCCTGAACCATCCAGTCCATGGTGGCAGCGCCCTCATGGACCTCACCGATCTTGTGGGTCTTACCGGTGTAGTAAAGAATACGCTCGGTCGTGGTGGTCTTACCGGCATCGATGTGAGCCATGATGCCGATGTTACGGGTATCGGAAAGCTTGTACTTAGGCTTAGCCATGTTAGTTCCTTACCTTAACTTACCAACGATAGTGAGAGAACGCGCGGTTGGCCTCGGCCATCTTGAAGACGTCCTCACGCTTCTTGACGGAAGCGCCCAGGCCGTTGGAAGCGTCGAGGATCTCGTTGGCGAGACGCTCGGCCATGGTCTTCTCCTTGCGAGCGCGGGAGAAGTTGACGATCCAGCGGATACCCAGAGCGGTGGAACGACGGGAGTTAACCTCCATCGGGACCTGATAGGTAGCGCCACCGACACGCTTGGGCTTAACCTCGAGCGTGGGCTTGACGTTGTCCATAGCCTTCTTGAAGGTAGCGAGAGCGTCGCCACCCTCGGACTTCTCGGCAACGATCTCGAAAGCGGTGTAAACGATGCGCTCAGCGGTGGCCTTCTTGCCGTCAAGAAGGACCTTGTTGATGAGCTGAGTCACCAGGCGGTTGTTGTAAACGGCGTCAGGCTGAACCTCACGACGATTAGCTGCTGCACGACGCGGCATGTGAAATCTCCTTAAGTGTCTACCGTGCGGCGCTTAGGCGGCACACGGCGAAAGTATCAAAACGTTATCTGGCTTATTTAGCCTTGGGGCGCTTAGCACCGTACTTGGAACGGGCCTGCATACGGTTCTGGACCGGAGCAGCGTCGTAGGCGCCACGGATGACGTGATAACGGACACCAGGGAGGTCACGGACACGACCGCCGCGGACGAGCACGATGGAGTGCTCCTGCAGGTTGTGGCCCTCACCCGGGATGTAAGCAGTAACTTCGATGCCGTTGACAAGGCGAACACGGGCAACCTTACGAAGAGCCGAGTTCGGCTTCTTGGGGCTCGTGGTGAAGACGCGGGTGCACACGCCGCGCTTCTGGGAGTTGTGCTGCAGAGCAGCGTTCTTGGACTTCTTGGGCACGGAACGACGGCCCTGGCGAACCAGCTGGTTAATAGTAGGCAAAGCGTACTCCTTCTCGAATGATTCCAGCTTTCTGTAAAGTGCAACGGCTTGAATCGAGGGGTCAGCATCCCCCTACGAAACACGCAGTTCGATAGGATACGTGCCGTTAGCTGTGTCGTCAACAGACCACGCCGCCGCGCGTATCCCAAAATGAGTATATTTCCGCAAAGCCTACACAAAAGGAATCCCCTTCTGTGCGCGGGGGCGGCCGCCCGGTCCGGGAATCCGACGTGCTTGTCGGGGCAACGTTCCCTTCCAAATAGGGACAGGTTTATTTTGGTCGGTTTTATCTGGGGAAACGTCGCGCTCCAGCGGTAATCTGCTCTCATCTGTCGCATGGAAATCGGCGGCGTTTCCATTTAACGCAAAAGAGGCCGCTTCCCCTAGTAGGAAGCGACCCCAAATCTTACGAATAGACGATGGTAAAGGGCTCTTTCGTTTCGGTCTCCCCTGTTGATGTATACCTCACAATTTCAAGGGTTACCGAGACAACTTGATCGACATCAATCAACTTCGTTGGCACCCAGATGTTCTCTCCGCTATTGCGCCCATAAGAAAAATATAAGTTGAACAGCCCTGCGTCGTCATCTTCGATAATCTGCTCCGATCCATCCTTGTAGCTGACGGTCAGCTTATTATCAACTGCTTCATAGCCCAAATCATCGATGTGCGTCTGGATGGAAAACGGGCTAATCTCAAGAGGCGAGTCACCGGAGCGGAGTTCCTTTGTATCGACGTACGCTCCAATATTGAACTCGGGTGTCGACGCCTCAAACCGCCTCGCACTCTCACCTTCACCCTCGGTCCAATGGATATTCCAGGTGACAGCATGTTGCAAATCTCGCTCGCGATCCATAGCGGCAAAGTACATCGTGCCATTAATGACAGTATCGCTTGATGTGTCCTTATCAATTGTGCTGCGTGTGTCAGGCCATTCCTCGCCGAACTTCATATCGGGCGTGCCGATGCCCTGCTCTTCTTCACCATAGAGAACAAGTTCGCCAATCTCTGCTGCTGGCTTGTAGTAGTTAACTCCATTTGGATTGGACAACGTAAACGTCACGGCTCCGCAGCCGTTTTGGTCGATTGCCATCTCATGGATATCAAGCGTATAGCCGTTGCCCTCGACGGACAGATTAACCTCCTGGACTGCGCCTTCCAGGCTTTGGGGCGCGATGCCATCGCCAAACTCTCTGGTGTAGGTATATTTAGTTCCCGATGAGCCGCCGTTGGTCCAGGTAATGGAATCCCCGTTGCCGTGGTTTCCCCAAGCTGAGGCAAAATAGCTGGAATTGATAACTGCGTAGGCGACCCCTCCGGTCGCCAACACTCCGACAAGACACCCGATTACGGCAACATAGAGAGGCTTCGCGCGGCCCTTTCGATGAAGCGGCTCACCCGCAGCAGTATTAAGGACGCGATCTGCAAGATTGCTATCGGCTTGGATGGACTCGAAGGCCTGCTTGATTTGATTGGATTTCACGGTCGCCCTCCTCTAGGATGAACTTGAGCTTCGACCTGCCGCGAGCCAAACGCGTTCGAACGGTCGCGGCTGGTACATGCAACAACTCGGCAATCTCTGAGGTCGAAAAGCCCAGATAGTAATAGAGCACGATGGGAACGCGGAATCGCTCCGGAAGTCGCATAACGTCTGACAGGACCGCCTTGGTCTCATCCTGCGCCGCCGAAAGCGAATCGGCCAGGTTCTCAATATCCTCCACACGCCTCCATGGCTTTCGAAAGAGCGATTTGCATTCATTGATCGTGACCCGGATAAGCCATCGACGAAGATGTTCCCAACTTTCAAAATGTCCATCGCTTTTAAGCAGCTTAAGAAAGACATCCTGGGCAACATCGTCGGCGTCGGCACGATCGCGCAGGTACGTCAATGCGATTCGAAACACGACATCACGGTGATCCTCGACCGCCTGTCTAAATGCTTGTTCTTCCATAATCACCTCCCGGTGACGTTAATGGTTCTCGATGAGGCCCTCACCATAGATACGCTTTGACCGAACGGAATGTTTCAAATTCAAGCAGGAATAACCTATCAAAATGACTCTGTCCCTTATTGGCAAGGGATCAACGGAACGCAACAGGTTGAGCATACGCAAGCGAGCGGCCCCCAGAGCGTACAAGGTGGCATGAAAAAGGCAGGGCATTGACCTTTTGGTCATGCCCTGCCTTTTGAATGACAGATTGTAGCTCTGGGGGCCGCGCAGCGACGGAGGTCGCCGCCGTTCGTTAGAACGGCGGAACTAATTACTCCTGTCTCTTATACACATCTGACGCTGCCG
>URNK01000113.1 GCA_900549195.1 uncultured Collinsella sp. | reverse complement strand
ATCTACACGTAAGGAGTCGTCGGCAGCGTCAGATGTGTATAAGAGACAGATGCGGATCTGGGTACCGGTAATGCGCCCATTGGCGGGCGCGACCGTACAATTATCAGACATAAGCTTCCTTCGTATCTATTCGATTCTTCGCCGAAGGCGCGCCGGCCCACGGGCGAAATAACATGCACGTGCTATGCGTGCATCAGATACGACAGGAAGAAAGCGGCTGCTCAGAGCGCACTTGGGGAACAACAGGAGAGGCCCCGTATACCAGGGGCCGCCGAATTGCGATGTATGCTTTGGTCAAATCCTTCATAGCGGGGAGGCATTCTAGCAGCCGTCTTCGCCCCTTTCAAGGGATGTAACCCAGACGTTGATTTTCTTCACCGAGGCGCCATCGTTGACGGGTGGCGTGCTTCTCTATCGCCACACCGCGGGGCGAGGGAACGCCGCGGCGAGCTTGCACATCGGCTATGTGTGCAGCTGCGAGCGTGTCGCCGGCGCGCGCTGGGCGCCAGTCCGATCCGGCCGACTCTTGCCGACGGTCGGTCGCCGTCCTCCTCCATCTCCGCCTGCTCTGTTTTTGCTCGGCTCCCTTGTCGTATCATGGACGGACGAGAATTGAGCGAAGGCGGCACGTATGAACATCCAGATATTCGGCACGAAGAAAAGCTTCGATACTAAGAAGGCGCAGCGCTATTTCAAGGAACGTCGTGTGAAGTTCCAGTTCATCGACTTGAAGGAAAAGGGGATGAGCAAAGGCGAGCTCGAAAGCGTGGCGCGCGCCGTCGGCGGGATCGACGCTGTGATCGATCCAAAGGCGAAAGATGCCGACACGGTTGCGCTCGTACAGTATCTTGCTGCCGACCAGAAGTTCGAAAAGGTGCTCGATAACCAGCAGATTCTTCGTGAGCCCATCGTTCGCAACGGCCGCCAGGCAACCGTTGGCTACGAGCCTGACGTGTGGAAGGGCTGGGAATAAAGCGGCTGGGAATAAAGTGAAGCGCCCACGCCCGTGGTTTTATCCACGGACGCGGGCGCTTGCGTAAGACGTCTCTTGTCGTTTGAGTGGAGCGCCCCGGCGGCGCTGAACAACGCGCCCCGGTGACGTGGCTCGGGGCTCTTTGTGCCGCACATCTATGAGAGGGAATCGATGCGCACGGGCGCTACTCCATGTAGCCACCCTGAATGGCGGAAACTGCATGCTCGGTAAAGAACTTGAGCGTGCCGGAGGTATAGCGATTGGCCTTGGGCTTCCAAGCGGCTCGGCGCTCGGCCAGGACGGCGTCGACCTCGGCCGGCTCCATCTCCTTACCGGCGATGCCCACGATAGACAGCGAGCGCTCGGGGATGTTGATCTGGATCAGGTCGCCCTCCTCGATCAGGGCAATCGGGCCGCCCACGGCAGCCTCGGGCGAAACGTGACCGATAGCCGGGCCCTTGGAGGCGCCGGAGAAGCGGCCGTCAGTGATCAGGGCAATGCTCGCGCCCAGCTCGGGGTCGCTGGCGATAGCCTCGGTGGTGTAGAACATCTCGGGCATGCCGGAACCCTTGGGGCCCTCGTAGCGAATGATGACGGCGTCGCCGGGCTTGACCTCGTGCGTCAGGACGGCGTGGATGGCGTCCTCCTCGCAGTCGAACGGACGTGCCTTAAGCGTAGCCTGGAACATCTCGCGCGGAACAACCGTGTGCTTGACGACGGCGCCCTCGGGGGCAAGGTTGCCGTGGAGGATGGCGATGGAACCGTCGGTGCCGAAAGCCTGGTCAAACGGACGGATGATGTCCTCGCGCTTGAGATTCCACTTCTCAAGGTAACGACCGCACTTCTCGTAGTAACCGTTGTTCTTGAGGTCCTCGAGGTTCTCGCCGAGAGTCTTGCCGGTGACGGTCATAACGTCGAGGTGGAGCATCGACTTGATCTCCTCCATGATGCGCGGCACGCCGCCCGCATAGTAGAAGAACTGCGCCGGCCACTCGCCTGCGGGGCGAACGTTGAGCAGGTAGTGGGCGCCACGGTGCAGGCGATCGAAATCGTCGGCGGACATCTCGATGCCAAACTCGCGGGCGATCGCGGGAATGTGCAGCAGCGAGTTGGTGGAACCGGAGATGGCGCCGTGGACCATGATGAGATTCTCGAAGGACTCCTTGGTCACGATGTCGCGGGGGCACAGGTTGTGCTCGGAGAGCCACACGGACTGACGGCCAGCCTCGCGCGCAAACTCACGCAGATCGGAGCTGGTTGCGGGCAGCAGAGCCGTGCCGGGGAGCATAAGGCCCAGGGCCTCGGCGGTAACCTGCATGGTCGAGGCGGTACCCATAAAGGAGCAGGCGCCGCAGCTGGGGCATGCGTTGTGCTTGGCAAACTCGAGCTCCTCGCGGGAAATCTCGCCGCGCTCATAGCGGGCCGAGATGGCGCCGAGCTGCTCCAGGGTCAGCAGGTCGGGACCGGCATCCATGACACCGCCGGTAACGACGATGGAGGGGATGTTGATGCGGCCCATGGCCATGAGGTTCGCAGGCAGACCCTTATCGCAGCTGGCGACAAAGACGCCGGCGTCGAATGGAGTGGCCTTGGCATGAATCTCGATCATGTTGGCGATCATGTCGCGGCTGGGCAGCGAGTAGTTGATGCCGTCGTGGCCCTGGGCCTCGCCGTCGCAGATATCGGTGCAAAAGTAACGGGCACCGTGACCGCCAGCCTCGGCAACGCCAGCACGGACCTCCTCGACCAGATCAAACAGGCCGGCAGAACCCGGGTGCGAGTCGCCGAACGTCGACTCGATAATGACCTGCGGCTTGTCCAGATCCTCGATGGACCAGCCAGAGCCCAGACGCAGCGGGTCCATCTCGGGGCTGATGGTGCGAAACTTGCCGGAACGCGGCTGCAGTTTGGCAACCAGGTCGGCGGCCTCCTGCTGAATCTGTGCTTTGGTCTTCTCGTCCATGATGTTCTCCTCTTTTGGTTTGAACGGTTGTACCAATCGTTGGTTAATGAATCAGGTGTAAATGGGTACCGAGCGATGCACTCGGCGGAAGATGCTTAGCTACGCGAACTAGGCGAAGAACGAAATCACCAGGGCGCAGGCAAGACCCGAAAGGCCGATGAGCGTCTCCATAACGGTCCAGGACTTGAGGGTTGTCTTCTCGTCAATCTCCAGGAACGAGGAGCACATCCAAAAACCGGCATCGTTGACGTGCGAGAGGGCCGTGGCACCGCCGCAGATAGCAAGACAGATAGCGGCGCGCATGAGCACCGAGGCTCCGGCAACCGCGGGCATGGCGGCCATAATGCCCGATGCCATGGTCATAGCGACGATGGAGCTGCCAACAGAGGCGCGCACCATGACGGCAATCAAAAAGGCAACGACCACCAAAGGCAGCGGTGAGGCCTCGAGCATAGGGCCGATAACCTGGCCCAAGCCGCAGTCTTGCAGCATCCAGCGAATGACGCCGCCACAGGCGATAACCAGCAAGATCATGCCGACGGGTTTAAGAGAGCGGTCGAGCAGGGCTTTGAGCTCGGCGCCGGAGTAACCGCGGCGCGCGCCCAGCAGATACATCGCGACGAGCGTGGCGAGCGTCAAAGCGACGAACGGCTTGCCTAGGAAGGCGAGAATCGAGGCGAGCTCGGCGGGCATGGGGATATAAGAGGACAACGTGCCCAGCAAAATCAGACAAAGCGGCGTGAGCACGATGGCAAGCACCATGCCAAAGGAGGGAAGCTCCTTTTCGTCGCTCGCGCCCTCGGCAGAGGTAAAGTGCTCCGGAACATCGGTAAAGATGCGACCGCCCACGTTGCGGCCCCAGATGACGCCGGCAATCGCCATGGCGATGAAGGCGGTGGGGATACCGACGAGAATCATGGTGCCCAGGTCGACACCGAGCGTGCCGGCGACCAAAACCGACCCGGCCGATGGCGGCACAAACGCATAGCCAGCGGCAAGTCCCGCAAGCAGCGCGATGCCGTAGTAGAGCGTCGACTTTTTGGTCTGCGATGCCACGCTAAACGCAAGTGGGATCAAAACGACCACGCCGGCCTCAAAGAACACCGTAGTGCCGATAACCAGACCGGTAATTCCCAGCGCCCAGCTGGAATGACCCTGCCCAAAGGTATCGATGAAGGTCTGGGCGATCTTCTTGGCGCCGCCGCTCTCTTCAAGAATCTGACCAAACATCGAGCCCAGGCCAATGAGCAGGGCGATGTTTTGCAGCGTGGTGCCCACGCCCTTGGTGACAGTGTCCGCCACCAGGTCGAGCGGCATACCGGCGCCGATGCCGATCGCGAGCGCCGAGACCATCATCGAAAGCACGGGATGCAGCTTGAACTTAATGATGAGCGCAAGCAGCAGCGCAATGCCCACGATGGCGGCGATGACCAGCCTGGTGGGATCAGCCATAAACGTTGGGTCTGACATCTTTCCTCCAATTCATCAGACCTTTTGAATTCGTCTGATGACTATAGCGTGTTTTGGAAAGGTCTGATGTTTCATTTTGAAATTTGTTCGAAATACATCTGATGTATTTGGTGAACGGTCGGAAAAGAGCTGCGAACGGCATATATGTGGCAGCTGATTCATGTCAAGCCGTCTGCATAGCGTTCGCAGTGCGCTAAAATAGCTCAGATGAATTCTTTTGATATGAGGTGAAGCGTGGCACGAGCCGATTCGGGACTCCCCGAGCAGATTTCAGAGAAAATCATTCAACTGATCCTGGATGAGCATCTTGAACAAGGCGATCGCCTGCCCAAGGAGGCCGTGCTCGTCGAGCGCCTGGGCGCCGGCAGGAGCACGGTGCGCGAGGCCATGAAGCTGCTGCAGTCGCGCAATATCGTGCGCATTAAGCAGGGTTCGGGCACCTATGTGGCGTCAAACCCCGGCGTTGCCGACGACCCGCTGGGCTTTACCTTTATCGACGACAAGCAGCGTCTGGCGCGCGACCTACTCGAGGTGCGCTTTATGATCGAGCCGCAGATGGCCAGCATGGCCGCAGAGCACGCAACTAACGACCAGGTCGTCTGTATCAAAGAGCTCTGCGACGAATCCGAGCGCCTGGCCGAGGCCGGTGAGGATTACTCCGCCGCCGACACCGCGTTCCACAATGCCATTGCCGAAAGCTCCGGAAACCTCGTCGTTCCCCGCCTGATGGGCGTGCTCAAGGCATCCGTCCCCCTCTTTATCGACGTGACCGGCAAAAAGCTCGTCGAGGAAACTATCCGCACGCACCGCGATGTGGCCGACGCCATCGCCTCGCGCAACCCCACCGCCGCGCACGACGCGATGTATCTGCACCTGGTGTATAACCGCAACATGATCGCAGAGGGCACGCAGGCAAAAAGCGAGTAGAGGTCCGCACGGCAGGGGCTTTTCTGCCGTTCACCTTTTAAAAGTGAACGTTCACCTGATTTTAGGAAATAAGGGGTGCCTGTTGCGCCGCTTCTCCTATACTGAGCTTGTACTAAAAGTAAGATAAATATAGATGAACGTTTCTTTTGAAAGGATCGCTATGTCTGATCTTATGGACAGCTTCCGTCTGGACGGCAAGGTCGCACTGGTAACCGGCGCCACCTATGGCATTGGCATGGCTATCGCCGAGGCGCTCGGAGAGGCTGGCGCCAAGATCGCCTTTAACGCACGTCACGCCGACAAGGTAGCCGAGGCCGAGAAGCACTACCGCGAGCTGGGCTTTGAGGCTCATGGTTACGTGGCAGACGTCACCGACGAAGCCGTCGTTGCCGAGCTCATCGCCAAGATCGAGGCCGACTTTGGCACCACGCCCGAC
>URNK01000112.1 GCA_900549195.1 uncultured Collinsella sp. | reverse complement strand
TCTACACGTAAGGAGTCGTCGGCAGCGTCAGATGTGTATAAGAGACAGGCTTAAAGATCTCGGGATCGTCAAAGGGAATCTCTTCCTCTTTGATGTCGATGCCGAAGTTCTTTTTGATGTTTGCCTTGGCCTTGGAGATAACCGTCAGCGTGCGCAGGCCCAAAAAGTCCATCTTGAGCAGGCCCATGTCGGCAACGGTATGACCCTCGTACTGGGTAATCTCGACGCCGCCCTTGGTGTCGAGCTTGGTGGGCACGTGCTCGTTGACGGGGTCACGGCAGATCAGAACGGCGCACGCGTGCACGCCCTCGCCACGGGTGAGGCCCTCAATCGAGAGTGCCGTGTCGATGATGCGGCGGGCGTCGTCATCCTTTTTATAGGCCTCGGCAAAGTCGGGGTTAAACAGATCCTCTTTGCCGGGTTGCTTTTCGAGCACCTGCTTGAGCTTGACCTTGGGGTCGCTCGAGACCATCTTGGACAGGCGCTGGCCCATGTAGACCGGATAGTCCAGCACGCGCGCGGCGTCGTTGATGGCCTGCTTGGCCTTAATGGTCGAGTAGGTGATGACGTGGGTGACCTTCTCGGGGCCGTAGAGCTGGCGAACGTGCTCCACGACCTCGAGGCGCCGCTCATCGTCGAAGTCCATATCGATATCGGGCATCTCGGTGCGCTGCGGGGACAGGAACCTCTCGAACATCAGGCCGTTCTCGAGCGGGTCGAACGCGGTGATGTTCATGGCGTAGGCGACGATAGCGCCGGCGGCCGAGCCACGGCCGGGGCCGACGCCGATGCCGTTGTCCTTGGCCCATTGCACGTACTCGGCAACGATCAAAAAGTAGGCGGCAAAGCCCTTGTCGCAGATGACCTTGTATTCGTACTCAAAGCGCTCTTTGATGTTGACGCCACCGATCTCGCGCGTGGCCCAATCGTCGCCATAGTGCTGGCGCAGGCCCTTCTCGCACTCGCGGCGGAACTGGCTCTCATGCGTCTCGCCGGGGTCGAGCAACGGGAAGCGCGGCAGGATGATGGAGTCCCAGTCCAGCTCAACGTAGCACTTGTCGGCGATCTCGAGCGTGTTGTCGCAGGCCTCGGGGCAATACGGGAACATCGCCCGCATCTCCTCCTCGGTCTTCATGTAAAACTCCGAGCCGGTCATGCGCATGCGGTTGGGGTCGTCGACCTTGGCGTTCATGCCGATGCACATGATGACGTCCTGCACGGGCGCGTCCTCGCGGCGCAGGTAGTGGAAGTCGTTGGTGGCGATGACCTTGACGCCCACCTGCTTGGCGATGTCGATGAGCGTGCGGTCCATCTGCTCGTCGGTGAGGCCGTTGTCGGTGGTGATGCCGTGTTCCTGGATCTCGATATAGAAGTCGCCGGGATCGAAGGTGTCGCGGAAGGTCTCAGCCCACTTGATGGCGCCCTCCATGTCACCGCGGTCGATGTATTTGGGGATGATGCCCGCGATGCAGGCACTCGTGCAGATCATGCCCTTGGCATGGCGGCGCAGGTTGTCGAGCGTCACACGGGGCTTGTAGTAAAAGCCCTGCACGGCGGCCTCGGAGACCGTCTGCATCAGGTTGACGTAGCCCTCCTGGTCCTTGGCCAGGAGGATCATGTGGTAGAGCTCGGGCTTGTGGTCGCGGGCAAGGGTCTCGTCCGGCGTAAAGTAGACCTCGCAGCCGAAGATGGGCTTGATGACCAGGGGCGGCTTGAGCTCGTCGATGTTGCCCTTCTCGTCCCACATGGCCATGTCCTTCACATACTGGGCATGCTCGCGCGGGTTTTCCTCGGGATCGGGCTCCACCAGCTCGTCGCGGCGGTCCTTTTCCAAGAAGGCCTTGTCGTGGCTCCAGGTTTTGTACTCGGGCGTGTTGTGATTGACGGCGTCGCAGGCCAGCGCCAGGTCGGGCACGCCATACATATAGCCGTGGTCGGTAATGGCCACGGCGGGCATGCCAAGTTCAACGGCACGATTGACCATATCCTGGATACGGGTTGCGCCGTCGAGCATGGAGAAAACAGTGTGATTGTGCAGATGGACGAATGCCATGTGATGAGCTCCGATGCGGGTTCGTGTTCTGACTGAACGATTTTACCGCACGGCGCGGACGGCACCCGAACCTAGCCAAACCCACACGGCTCCTCTTGCAGTTGCGGTGAAATACGGACTGTTTGGCGGCTTTTTTGGCCAAAACAGTCCGTATTCCACCGCAAGTTATCTGAGGGCTAGAAGTTGTAGGTGACCACTTGAGGTTCGGCGGGTTCGACGAAGAGGGTCGGATCCGGCTGCTCCACGCGGACGAACTTGACGGTCACGGCCTCAAAGCCCGCCTTGTGCAACACGTCGGCGTAAACGCGCGCCTGCAGGGCGTGCTTCTCGAGCAGCTGGTCCGGCGTCTCGTCCGGCGTGCCGCCCGTCTTGTAATCAATGACCAGGGCGCGCGACGGATCGGCCGGGTCGGTGGCCAGTGCATCGATGGCGCCCTCGGCATAGGCACCGTAGCGAGCGATGTCCTCGTCCTCGCAGCCCAGCGAAAAGAACGGCACCTCGGCGCGAACGCACGGCCACGCGAGCAGATCGGCACGAACAGCCGACTTGAGCCAGCGGTTCAGGGCAACGTCGAAGCGTTCGCGCTGCTCCGGCGTCAGGCGCCACAGGCGCGCCAGAGCATCGGCACGCTCAGCGGGCAGCGCATCGGAACCCATCTCGATCAGCCACTGGCAGGCGGCATGGAACGCCGAGCCCAGCGCCATGGGGTTGCCGGCGGGCTCGACAGCGGCCACGTCCGCATCCGTCATCTCGGAACCATCCGACTCCGCATCATCGCCAGCCTCGTCCATGGGCACACGCGCCTCGGCGGCACGGTCTTCTGTCTCGGCATGGAGCGCCGCGGCGATTGACGAGTAGCTATACGAGTCACGCACCGGAAACGGACAGATGCCCATGCGCACGCCCACTGCCTGGGGATACACAAGCTCAAACGAATCGGGCTTGGGGTCGGCAGGACCAGGGACGATTGTACTGGCCGAATCGTCGGCAGCATCTGCATCGGCATCGCCGCGGACAAGCCTGCCCTCGACATCCAGCGAAGCGTTGGCCTCAAACGCCTGCTCGCCAAAGGTAAAGCCCGCGAGCGAGATGAGCTCGTAGTCGCCCGGCTTGGAGTTGTCGAACACCAAACGGTCGCTATCGAGCTGCGGCATGTCCAGAGCGTCCGTCGGCAGAATGCGGCGCAGGACATCGTAGGTCAGATCCGTCTCGACATCGAAGGTCGGCGCCGCCACCTTGCCGCGGCTCACGCCGGCATCCATCGCCAAGATCACCAGCTCGCGCGCACGCGTCATGGCGACATAGAGCAGACGAGCCCGCTCCTCGAGCGAAAGCTGCAGGTCGTCGTTGCGCAGGCGAACGAATGCCTCGGCGGGAGAACCCGTCGCGCAGACATCCTCCATGAGCTCCGGCGGTAGCCACAGCGACGTGCCCTTGCCCTTAAACGCGTGCTCAAACTGCTTTTTGACGTCGTCGCCCTTCACAAAGGTTCCGTCGGTGAGCTTAACGCCGTCGAAGCGTGCCGGCAGCGCCACGACCTGCGCTCCTCCCTCGACGCGACCCATCTGTGCCGCACCCGAGGGCTTACGCACGCCAAAGCACTCGGCGACCGCCACGACCGGATATTCCAGACCCTTAGAGGCGTGAACCGTCATGATGCGCACCGCGCCGTCGCCCTCCTCGTTGAGGGCACCCGGGGCTTCCTTGCCCGCCAAGAAGCGGTCGAAGGCCAGCGCGATGGAACGCGGCGAGTTACCGAACTCGGCCTCCGCCTCGGCCACGGCGTCGAGCGCCTTGAGCACGTTGGCGGCAATGGCCTTGCCTTCGGGACCGCGCTGTGCCAGACGCACAAACCAGCCGGAGGCGTTGACCACGTCGCGCGCGATGGCGGCGAACGAATCGCGGCCCACGCGACGAAGCGCATACCGCAGCACCTCGCGGGCGCGCGTCACGAGCGGCAGATCTTGCAGACCCGGCACGTCGAAATCACTCATGATGCCCGCGTCGATATTCCGGCGCGAGGTCTCCCCCGTCTCGCTATCGAGCTTGGTCGCCAGCGCCAGGAACTCCTGAGCGCCGAGCGCAAACATCGGCGAGGCGAGCAGCGGCATAAGGCCCTGCGCCGTATCGGCCGGATTGGCGAGCGCACATACCAGGGCGCGCACCGTCTGCACCTCGGCTGCCTGGGCAAAGACCGAACCACCCGCGATGACGCAGTCGAGCCCCTGGTCGCGGAAGGCCTGGGCGTAGACGTCGGCGTTGGTCATGCGGCCCAGCAGCAGCACCATGCCGCCCTGGGGCTGGCCGGCATCGGCAAGCGCGCGGAAGCGCTCGGCGATCGCACGGGCCTTGGCCTGCGTGCGCTCCTGCGTACTGCCGCCGGCAACAAAGAGGGCCTGGCGACGCGAGGCGTCTGCCACCAGCGTGTTCTTGCGGCCGTCGCTCGCTTCAAGATCCAAAAAGCCCTGCATCAGGCCGCCGTCATCGCCGTCGAAGACGCGTGCCACGTAACGCAGCACCTCGTCATGGCTGCGGAAGTTGCGCACGAGCTTGACGAGTTCGCCGGCAGGGACATCCGGCGTGGCGACCGTCTCGGACGCTGCCGTCGATCCCACCTTGCGCTCCTGACGACGGAACACCTCGACCTCGGCGCCACGGAAGCGATAGATGGACTGCTGCGCATCGCCCACGGTGCACAGCGCGCGCTCCCCCGCACCCGTCAGGTAGCGTATCAGATCGACCTGCATCTGGTCGGTATCCTGAAACTCATCGATCATGACCATCTTAAAGCGGCCCTCGTACGCAGCACGGATGGCCGGGTAATCGCGCAGGGCCTCGTAGGCCATACGCAGCAGGTCGTTATTATCGAGGGCGGACTGGGCAGCCTTCAGCGCGCGATACTCGGCCTCCACGGAACGGGCCAGGCCCACCAGCGCATCGAGCGCCGGGGCACCGCAGGCAAGCACGATATTGATAAACGCATCGGCGGCCTCCGCCTTGAGCAGCTCGGCCTGCTCCTTAGGGAATGCCTTGCTCGCGCGCGGCATGGTGCACGACATCATGAGTCGCGCCGCATCGGCCATGGTCTTGCCGCTCGCCTCGAACGCGTCGATGGCATCGAGCGCCGCCTGCGCCTTCTCGGTCGAGGCCTTGCTCGCACCCAGCGCCGCGCGATAGGCATCGGCGAGTGCCGAGGTATCGGCCTGGCCGCGCGCCACGCGCACGTCGTCCATACCGCCCGGCAACTGGCTCGACAGCTCCAGCAGGTCGCGCACCAGACCCTTGATGGTCGTACCGCCGCCAAAGGAACCGCCCTCGCCCGCCATGGGATACCAGGCATAGAGGGCCTTGAGCGATGCCGCGAGCTCGGGGGCGGCATCGGGTGCCGTCGCGCGACCCAGCACATGCTCAACAGCCTGGTCCATGAGCTCGTCGGTATCGGTGAGCACCGTGAACTCGGGGTCGATGCCCAGTTCCAGCGCGTGCGCGCGCAGGATACGCGAGCACATGCCGTGAATGGTCGAAATCCACGCGTCGTCGACGGTCAGTGCTTCCTCGTCCATGCCCTCGTCGATAAGCGCACGGCGCACGCGGTCGCGAATCTCGGCCGCGGCATCTTTGGTAAAGGTAATGGCGAGCACCTGGTCCAGATGCTCAACGAACGGACCGGATTCGGGCGAGAGCGCATAGACGATGCGGCGCGTGAGGGTAAAGGTCTTACCCGAACCGGCGCCCGCC
>URNK01000111.1 GCA_900549195.1 uncultured Collinsella sp. | reverse complement strand
CACGTAAGGAGTCGTCGGCAGCGTCAGATGTGTATAAGAGACAGCGCATGTTGAAGTACACGCTCAAACGTATAGGCGCGATGGTTCCGGTGATGCTCATCATCTCGGTCGTCGTGTTTTTGATTATCTATCTCACACCGGGTGACCCGGCCTCTTCGATGCTCGGCATGGAGGCTTCGGCCGACCAGATCGAGCGCGTCACCGATAGCCTGGGACTCAATGAGCCGCTGCCGCAGCGCTACGTTGAGTGGATGGGCGGCGTGTTTACCGGCGATCTGGGCGATTCGTATTTTATGCGCCAGCCCGTCACGCAGGCGATCGCCGAGCACTTTGGCCCCACGCTATCGCTCGCGCTTCTGGCACAGCTCATCGCGCTGTTGATTGCACTGCCCTGCGGCGTCGTCGCTGCCCTCAAACATGGGTCGCGCACCGACGCGGTCTTGCGTGTCGTTGCTCTTTTGGGCGTGGCGATACCCGGCTTTTTAATGGCGCTCATGCTTATGTGGCTGTTTGCCGTCACGTTGCGTGTGTTCCCGGTGGCCGGCTATGCGCCGCTATCGGAGGGCTGGTTCAGCCATTTACGCTATCTTGCGTTGCCGGCCATATCGCTTGGATGCGTTCAGGCCGCGCTGCTCATGCGCATGACGCGTGCGAGCGTGATCGAGGCCATGCAGCTCGAGTGCGTCAAGACGGCGCGTGCCAAGGGCGTCTCCGAGGTTCGCGTGGTGCTGGCCCATGCCCTGCGCAACGCAGCGCTGCCGATTCTCACCTCGGTCGGCTATTCTTTTGGCTCCCTGATTACGGGCGCCGTGGTGACTGAGGCCATTTTTAACATCCCCGGTTTGGGCCAGCTGGTCACGAGCTCTATCGAGCGTCGCGACTATCCGGTGATTCAGGGCGTGCTGCTGGTCGTCGCCTTGTTGAATTCGGTGATCAATCTGGCCGTCGACCTTGCCTACGGCGCTTTTGACCCGCGCGCTCGCAAATGGGGCGATGCATGATGGCAAACTTTAAAAAGGCTCTTGCCAACAAGGGGTTTGTGGTCGGTGGCTGCATTTTCCTGGCGATTGCGCTGATCGCGCTCGTCGGTCCGCTGGTGTGGACGGTTAATCCCAATGCGCAGGAGATGGCGTTGCGACTTTCGGCGCCTTCGCCCGCGCATCCCTTTGGCTGCGATGACTTTGGCCGCGACCTGCTTGCCCGCGTCATCGTGGGCGCGCGCGTGTCGCTTGGCGTTGGCATTGCCGTCACGCTCGCGACGAGTGCGCTCGGCTTGGTGATCGGCGCCTATGCGTGCTACAACGAGAGGCTCGATCATATTCTCATGCGCATCTGCGACGGCCTTATGTCCATTCCGGGCGTACTTTTGGCTATCGCGCTCATGGCCATGATGGGCGCCTCGGTCTGGAACGTCATCATCGCGCTCTCCATCGTCTATACGCCCAGCATGGCGCGCATCGTGCGCTCGCGCGCGATGGTGGTCAAGGAGGAGCCCTTTGTGGAGGCCCTGCGCGTGCAGGGCGCCTCGACCGCGCGCATCGTGTGGCTGCATATCGTGCCCAACGTTATGGCGCCCTTCCTGGTGCAGGCGACCTTCGTCTTTGCCGAGGCCGTGCTTTCCGAGGCCGCCCTCTCGTTTCTGGGCCTGGGTATCAAGGCACCCGACGCCAGCTGGGGAAACATCCTGCAGGCGGGCAAGAACGTGATGCGCAAAGCCTGGTGGATGATCTTCTTCCCAGCAGCGGCCATCATCGCGAGCGTGCTTTCGCTGAACCTTGCCGGCGACGGCCTGCGCGACGCCCTCGACCCCAAGACCAAGGAGGACTAGTCCATGAGCGAACATCTTTTGGACGTGCGCGACCTCTGCATCTCGTTTGTGGGCCGCGATGGCAACGCGCTGGAAGCCGTCAACAAACTCAACTTACATATCGATGCCGGCGAGATCGTTGGTGTTGTCGGCGAGTCCGGCTGCGGTAAGTCGGTGTTTGCCCAGAGTGTCATGCGCCTATTGGAGCATGAACAGAAGATGGCCTATACCGGTCAGATTCTCTTTGACGGGGAGGACCTGCTCGCGCGTCCGCTCAAGCGCATGCGCGAGGTGCGCGGCTGCGACATTGCCATGATTTTCCAGGACCCGCTGTCCTCACTCAACCCCGTCATGACGGTGGGTGCGCAGGTTATCGAGGCCGTGCGGGCCCACCGTAAGGTGAGCCGACGCGAAGCCCGCAACGAGGCTCTATCGCTGTTGGAGCGTGTGGGAATTCGAGATGCCGCGGCCCGCTTCGACATGTATCCGAGCGATTTTAGCGGCGGCATGCGCCAGCGCGTGATGATCGCCATGGCGCTCGCCGGACACCCGCGCCTGCTGATCGCCGATGAGCCCACCACGGCACTCGACACGACGACTCAAAAACAGATTTTGGACCTTCTGCGCGACCTCAACAGTTCCGAGGGCATGGCGGTGCTTTTTATCAGCCATGATTTGGGTGTCGTCACGAGTATCTGCTCGCGCGTACACGTCATGTATCTGGGCCAAATCGTAGAAGAGATCGACGCCTGCGGCCTTATGGAGCGCCCGAGCCACCCGTATGCCCAGGGGCTCATCGCGAGCATTCCGCCGCTCGAAGGCGAGCGCGTTGACACGCTGGCGGATATTCCGGGCATAGTGCCGCCGCTTACGGCAATACCCCGTGGATGCCGCTTTGCGCCTCGTTGCGCCCGGGCGGACGAGCGTTGCCGCGCGCAGGAGCCTCCGCTGTTTGCCGTGAATGCGTGCGACCGGTCTAAATGCTGGCTTGTCGAGAAAGGGGAGTGCCATGGCTGTTGATAGCGAAGCTCTGCTTAGGGTCTCACATCTGACTAAAGCGTATCCCATGCCGGGCTCAGGGTTTAAGCGTCAAGCCTTTACCGCCGTGGACGATCTGTCGTTTGAGATCGCGCCGGGCGAGGTCTATGGCCTGGTTGGCGAATCCGGATCGGGCAAGTCGACGACTGGACGCCTGATCTGTGGTCTCGAGCGTGCGGATTCCGGCTCGATTGTCTATCGCGGGCACGACCTCGCCACGATGTCGGAGCGCGAACGCAAGCCGTTTCGCCGCGAAATCCAGCTGGTATTCCAGGATAGCTCTACGGCTTTTGACCCGCGCAACCGTGTCGGCCGCATTTTGGAGGAGCCGCTGATTATCGCCGGCGTGCGCGATGCGGATGAGCGCCATGAGCGCGCGCTCTCGGCCCTGGCCTCGGTCGGTCTTCTGGCAGAGCATTATGACCGCTATCCGCACGACCTTTCGGGGGGACAGCGCCAGCGACTCAATCTGGCACGGGCGCTTATTTGCGAACCGCGCCTTGTGGTATGCGACGAGCCGGTCTCGGCGCTTGACGTGTCCGTTCAGGCCCAAGTGCTCAACTTGCTTCGCGACCTGCAACGCACGACGGGCGTGGCGCTGCTGTTTATCACGCATGATATGCGTGTGGTTCGGCATATGTCCGACCGGATTGGCGTGCTCTACCACGGTCGTCTTGTCGAGGAGGGCGCGGCCGAGGACGTGATCGCGCACCCGAGCGATCCGTATACGCAGGAGCTTATCGACGCCATTCCCTAGAGGATGCTTCCTTTTGGGTATGGCGTGGGTTTGTTGTTTAATTGTCGGTATATCGGTGTAAGAGAGGGGAACTACTATGGCCGATATCGAGGAACAGCCGTTGCCGCGCACGTTTGAGGAGTTCAATGAGCAGCGCAAGGCGGCGTTTATTCGCGTCAAGGATTATAAGCAGGCCGGCAATCGCCTGGTCGGCTTTTTGTGCAGCTATACGCCGCTCGAGATTATCGATGCCGCGGGGGCCGCAAGTGTCGCTCTGTGCGGTACGTCCGATGAGGTGATTCCCGAGGCCGAGAAGGTGCTGCCGGCAAATTTGTGTCCGCTCATCAAGTCGACGTACGGTTTTGCCTATTCGCAAAAGTGTCCGTTTACGTACTTTAGCGACATGATCATCGGCGAGACCACCTGCGACGGCAAAAAGAAGATGTACGAGCTACTCAACGAGCTCAAGCGCACGCACATTCTGCATCTTCCGCAGGGTCGCGATCGCGCCTACGAGCGTGAAGGCTGGTACGAGGAGTGTCGCCTGCTCAAGGAGGAACTCGAGGGCTTCTACGGCATCACGATTACCGACGATGACCTGCGCGCTGCCGTCCGTCGTCGCAACCGCTTGCGTGCGGCCCAGCTCGAGATGTTTGCGCTGCAGGCCAACCAGCCGGCGGCCATGAGCGGCGTCGACCTGATGAGCACCATGTTTGCCGGTACGTTTAGCTTTGATATCGAGGCCTATACGCAGCAGCTGGAGCAAAAGGTTGTCAAGCTGCGCGAGGCCTACGACACGGGCGAGCGCCCGGTTTCGGCGGATGCCAAGCGCATTCTGATCACCGGTTGCCCGGTGGGCGGCGTGATCAACAAGATTGGCCGCACCATCGAGTCCAACGGCGGCGTGGTCGTGTGCATGGATGACTGCTCGGGCGAGCGCACGGCGGCCATGATGATCGATCCGGACGCGCCTGACATCCTGCGCGCCATCGCCGACCGCTACCTGGATATCAACTGCTCGGTCATGACGCCCAACGACGGTCGTATGGAAAACACGCTGACCATGTGCGAGAAGTATCATGTCGATGGCGTAGTGGAGAGCGTGCTCCAGGCGTGCCACACCTTTAACGTGGAGAGCGCGCGCATGCAGGAGGCTGTCGAGGGTGCGGGTATTCCGTACATGAAGATCGAGACCGACTACAGCAACGGCGACATGGGCCAGATCGAGACCCGCATCGCCGCCTTTATCGAGACGCTCTAGCTTCCTCAGGCACCGGATCTTGCCCCTCAAACCGTCGCTTGCGTACCAAAGTACGCTGCGTCCTTCTTTCGGGGCAATCTCCGGCACCTGAGAAACTTGGAGCTAAGGCGCCTGAACGTGCCGCTGTCTTTGATGTTTAGATTGGGAGAGAGCCATGATAGGGATCGGGATCGATATCGGGTCTACGGCGGCTAAGGCTGCTGTGGTCGACGGGGAGGGTTCGGTGGCGTGGACGTGCGTGCAGCCAACCGGGTTCTCCTCGGTCGATGCTTCCGAACGGCTGCGCGAGGCACTGGCGGCGGCGGGTTATGACGTGGCTGCCGACGACGTGCGCGTGATCGCGACTGGCTACGGCCGTGTCGCCGTGCCCTATGCGCACAAGGTCGTGACTGAGATTACCTGCCACGGCACCGGTGCCGTGCGTCTGTTTGGCGATCACGGCACCGTGATCGACGTGGGCGGCCAGGACACCAAGGTCATTCAGCTTAAAAGTGGCCGCGTGGCCAAGTTTGCCATGAACGACAAGTGCGCCGCCGGCACGGGGCGCTTTTTGGAGATCATGGCCGACCGCCTAGGCATTTCCCAGCAGCAGATGGCCGACCTGGCGCGTTCCGGCGAGCCCACCAAGATCAGCAGCATGTGCACCGTGTTTGCCGAAAGCGAGGTCATCAGCCTGATCGGTCGCGGTGAGCCGCGCGAGAACATCGCCCGTGGCGTGATTGAGAGTGTCGTGTCGCGCGTGGCGACCATGGCCGGGCAGGCCGCGGGCGCCCCGTACTACCTGACCGGTGGCCTGTGCGAGAACGCCTTCGTAGTGGAACGGTTGGGCGAGCTACTGGGGTCGCCGGTGACCACCTCGCCCCAGGCTCGCTTTGCCGGAGCGATCGGCGCGGCTGTCCGCGCCGCCGCCTTGGCCTAGGGGCTGTCTCTTATACACATCTCCGAGCCCACGAGACTAGCGCTCAT
>URNK01000110.1 GCA_900549195.1 uncultured Collinsella sp. | reverse complement strand
CGAGATGAGCGCTAGTCTCGTGGGCTCGGAGATGTGTATAAGAGACAGGTCGACGACCTCGACCGGCGCGGCCCCGTAGGCCTCGAGCGGCACATAGTCGTACGGCTCTTCCTCGACCGGTGCGGACACCGGCGGCGTCGCTCCCGACGCCCAGGCACCGCGAGACGCCTCCCGCGAACCAGACGCCCGACCGCCCGCGCTGCCTGCGCGCTCGGCCTGCGCCCGCTGGCGCTCGTAGTTCTGCTCGCGACGACGCTCGGCATCCTCACGCTTGGCAACATCGCGAAACACGCGTCCCGAGCTCGAACGCACCGTCTCCAAGTCCAAACCCAACAAGTCGGCAATCTGGATAAAGTACGTATCGATCATATAGCTATCGCGCAGCGGATAGATAAGCGTCAGCGCATCCTCGAGCGCCTTGGCACGACCGCCCGGCGTGGTAATGTCACTCGACTCCTGCAGTGAGCGGTACACAAAGTCCATGAGGGGCTCGGCGGCATCGATGCGCGCCTGCAGCGCCTCGCCACCATGCGCGGTGATGAACTCCATGGGGTCGTTGCCGTCGGGAAGCACCACGCAGCGCAGGTCCATCGAATCCTGCTCGATAAACTGAATCGCGCGACGTGCAGCCTTTTGACCGGCGGAATCACCGTCGAACATATACACGATGCGCTTGGCAAAACGGGTGAGCGTCTTTACGTGATGTTCCGTCAGCGCCGTGCCCAGCGTGGCGACGACGTTTTTAATCCCCGCCTCCCAGCAGGCGATGCAGTCGGTATATCCCTCCACCACGATGGCGGTATCCTGCGCGACGATAAACTCCTTAGCCCAGTTAAAGCCGTAGAGGTTTCGCTTTTTATGGAACACGCTCGTCTCGGCGGTGTTGAGGTACTTCGGCTGGCCGTCGCCCATAATGCGCCCGCCAAAGGCGATGTTATGACCCTGCTCGTCAAAGATGGGAAACATCACGCGGTCGTAAAAACGATCGGCAAGCTGCCCGCGCCCACGGCTCACGGCCACGTTGGCGTCGATCATCTCCTGCGGGGTAAAGCCCGCCTGCGAAAGATGCGACACCAGCGCGTTGCGACCCGGCGCAAAGCCCAGGCAGTAGCGGCGGCAGACGTCGCCGCCCATGCCGCGGCTGGCGAAATACTCGCGCGGACGGCTGTCCTTACCGCGCATGAGCATGGTGTGGTAGAACTGGGCGGTCTCGGCGCACAGGTCATAGATGCGGGCACGCTTGGTGCCGTGCTCGCGATAGGCGCCGGTATCGTGCAGCTCAATGCCGGCACGGTCGGCCAGGTAGCGAATCGACTCGGGAAAGCTCAGGTTCTCGCGCTTCATGATGTAGGTGAAGACGTCGCCGCCCTCACCACAGCCAAAGCAGTGCCACACCTGCGTGGCGGGGATAATATGAAATGACGGGGTCTTTTCGCCATGGAAGGGGCAGCAACCCCAAAACTCATGGCCACGGGGCTTGAGCTCAACCGTTTCCTGCACGATGGCAACCAGGTCGGACGCAGCACGCACCTGGTCTTTTTCCTCATCGCTAATCACGGATGCTCACCCCCTGCTCACCCAAATGATGACGGATATCGTCAATATTACCCTCGACGGTCGCGATCAACTCGTCCAGCGAATCGAACACGCGCGATGGGCGCAGCCAACGCGTAAACGCCAGCGACACCGAGGCGCCGTACAGGTCGCCCGCATACCCGATCAAGTTGGCCTCAAGATGCGCCGAGGCGGCATCGTCGGCATACGTCGGCGGCGGGCCCACGTTGACGGCGGCAGGCCATACGGTATCGTCGACCAGCACCAGGCCCTCGTAGACGCCATCGGCAGGCACCTGAATGCCCTCGGGCACCTGAATATTTGCCGTAGGAAAACCCATGTCGGAACCCTGGTGACGACCGCCGGCAACAATACCTCGCAGCATGTACGGACGACCGAGCAGCTCGGCGGCAAGCTCAACATGACCCTGGCACAGCTCCTGGCGAATACGGGTGGCACAGATCGTCTGCCCATCGACGCACAGCAGCTCGTGGCCAAAGACGTCTACACCGCGCGTGGCCCCCCACGCCTGCATCTCGGCAACGCCCGAGGCGCCGCCGCGGCCCAACCTAAAGTCGCTACCCACGCGAATCGAACGGATATCCACGACGCATGACAACAGCTCAAGAAAGCCCACGTGGTCGAGTGCCGCAACCGCAGGCGTAAAGGAAACGGCTACGACCGCATCGACCCCGGTGAGAGCCAGGGCATGCAGGCGGTCGGCCGTCGTCATTAGTTTTTGAGCGGGCGAAGGGCTCACCACTACGTCCGGGTCGGGATCGAAGGTGACCACGACCGCCCTGCAGCCGTGGTTACGCGCATCGCGAACGACCGCGTCGATCAGTTCGCGATGCCCCCGATGCACGCCATCGAACACGCCGATGGCGATCGACGCGGCGCCCAGGCACGCGCAATCATCAAATGCATCGGCGGCGACGATGCGGGCCTCATCCGACTCGCCCGCGAAAAAGATACGCGCGAGCTCGTGGGAGGTCAGCATCATCGAACACCGCCGATCGCCTGCGGAAAGACATGCTCCATAACAAAGCGACCGCCCTCGATACGGGCGAGCGCCTTGAGCCCGCCATCGAGCACCAGCGCAAACGGCGCCTTCGACGCATCGAAGCCCCCAAGCGCGCGCTCAATAGGAATACGACGTCCGCACAGCAGATCGTCGGCAAGATCACCCGGCAAGTCGACGCGCGTGGCGCCCAGTGCCGCAATGGGATCCAGGGCAAAGCCAGCAGCAGACTCGGCAGAAAGCTCCTCGACCGCATGGCAGGCACCGATGGAAACAACGCCGGAGGCTGTACGGCGCAGTGCGGAAATATGCGCCGCGTTGTCGCAGGCACGACCCAGGTCGCGAGCGAGCGCACGGATGTAGGTGCCCTTGCTCACCGAAAACGCCACGGTCCAAACACAGGCGTCGCCGTCGCCACTCACGGCAATCAGGTCGGCGGAGTACACCTCGACCGGACGCGGGGGCAGCGACACGGCATTGCCCTCGCGCGCAGCCTTATAGGCGCGTACGCCGTTGACCGAAATGGCCGAAAACGCCGGCGGCACCTGCATCTGCGGGCCCAACATGGTGCACAGGCGCTCGCGGGCATAGGACGGATCGCGCAGCTCGGCGGCTATGGGCACCGTGCGGACGGCCTCGCCTTCCGCATCATCGGTATTGGTCTCGACGCCAAACGAGATGTCGGCGACGTAGCTTTTGGTATCGAGTGTGAGCATGCCCAGCAGACGCGTTGCCTGGCCCACGCCCACCACCATGACACCCGAGGCCATGGGGTCGAGCGTACCGGCATGGCCGACGCGTCGCTCATGGAGGGCGCGTCGGCACTGCGATACCACGTCGTGGGACGTACAGCCCACCGGCTTATCGACGGCGAGCAGCATATTCAATTGAGAAGGCGTACGACGAGCCATGTACCATCCAAAATGTTAGAGCTCGACGGTCACCGAAGCGGGATCCTCCCCCACCAGCTCGGCCAGCATGGGAAGTGCCACGGCGAGCGTCTCGCGAATCGTTCCGTTGTTGGAAAAGCCGGCGGCGGCATGATGCCCGCCACCGCCAAAGTTGGCAGCGATCTCGGACACATCAAGGTCACCCTTGGAGCGCAGGTTGCCGCGTACCTTGGTATCGCCCTCAATGCCCTTCAGAAACAGGCAGACCTCCACACCCATAACCGAACGCACCACATCGACCAGGCCGTCGCACTCATCCGAAGTGACGCCGCAGGCCTCGAGGTCGCTCTGGTACGCATAACTATATGCCACGCGACCGTGCGCCACTGTTTTGATGCGGCCCATAACGATGGACTTAAGATGCAAGAACTCTACACGCATGCTCTGGTAGACCTCGAGCGCAACACGCGCGGGATCGGCACCGTGCGCGACCAGGCGCGAGGCGGCATGGAACGCAGCTGCATCGGCGTTTTGGTACTGAAAACGACCGGTATCGGTCACCAGGCCGCACAGCAGGCAGGTCGCGACACCATCGCGAGCCACAATGCCGCAATTGTCCAAAAAACGGTCGATGATCATGGCGCAGGCTGCGGCGCCGACGCACCTCAGGCTCAGCTCGGCAAATTCCTCACGCGCCGGATGATGATCGAAGCACACCACATGCGACGAGCGGCGGAGTACCTCGGCTGAGTTGTTCAGACGCTCGACGACCGGCACGTCCACTGAGATGAACAGGTCCGGATTGCCGGTATACGCAGATGCCGGCACCAGACGGTCGGCACCCTCCATAAAGCGGTAGATGCGCGGAACCGGGTCATCGTCTGCCAGCAGCAGGGCAATGTCCTTGTTGGGGAAAAACTTCATAAGCGATAAGCCCAGGCCCAGCACGGAGCCCAGGGCGTCACCATCGGGAGACGTATGTCCCGAAATCGCAATGGAGGACGCACCCTCGATGAGCTCGAGGATGCGTCGCTGAATATCTGCAGACTCGCACGATGCGAGGTCGGCGGAATTAGTCATCTAAAGCTGCCTCCTGGGCGGCATCCGCTATCGGATAGCCGTCCTCGTCCTTTTCGATCGCAAGCGTGGCGGGAACGTTTTCCAGCGCACGCGTGATGCGCTCGGCCTCATCGGTCGAGCGATCGATGCGAAAATCGAGTTCGGGCGTAACACGCCAATCGAGCGAGCGAGCCAACAGGCTGCGAATACGGCCCTTAGCGCTTGCGAGCGCCTCCATGACCTCGTCGTAGCGACTCGCATCGCACGACACGTACACACGCGCGAACGAACGGTCCACCGCGACCTCGACCGCAGTCAGAGTGACCAGGTCGAGGCGCGGATCGGAAACCTCAAAGAGCAGGATATAACCGAGCTTCTCGCGAAGCTGCTCGCCCAGTCGGCGGGTTGCCTGCGTTTGCTTCATAGCGCTACCCCCTACTCGGTACGGGCAACCTGGTCGATACGGTAACCCTCGATCTGGTCGCCGGGCTTGATGTCCTGGAAGTTCTCCAGGCCAATGCCGCCCTCGGAACCGCTCTTGAGACTCTTGGCCTCGTCCTTGTAGTGGCGCATCGAGGCGATCTTGCCGTTGAAGACCACGATACCGTCGCGCACCAGGCGCACGGAATCGGTCGCGGCGATCTCGCCCTCTTCGACGCGGACACCGGCGGCGATACCGACTTTGGGCACCTTGAAGGTGTCCAGGACGGTCGCGGTACCCGTGGCGACCTCGACCTCGGTGGGCTTGAGCATGCCGATACGGGCGGCGTCGAGCTCCTCGAGGCACTTGTAGATGACATCGTAGCAACGGATCTCGACGCCCTCGCGCTCGGCGGCGGAACGGGCCTTACCGTCGGGACGGACGCCAAAGCCGATGATGATGGCGTTGGAGGCGTCGGCCAGGACGACGTCGGTCTCGTTGATGGCGCCAACGGCGGAGTGGATCGTGTTGATGCGAACCTCGGACTGATCCATCTTGTCGAGCGAGTCCTGAAGGGCCTCGATAGAGCCCTGGACGTCGGCCTTGATGATCAGGTTGAGCTCCTTGACCTCGGCGTCGGCAATGGTCTCGAAGAGGTTCTCGAGCGTGACGTGCTTGACGCGGCTCTGCTCCTCGATACGGGCCTTGAGCGAACGCTCGTCGGCAAGGGCGCGAGCCTCGCGCTCGTCCTCGAACACGCGGAACTCGTCGCCGGCGTTGGGCACGGACTGCAGGCCCAAAATCTCGACGGCGTCGGAGGGACCGGCCTCGGTGACGGCGCGACCCTTGGGGTCGAGCATGGCGCGGACGCGGCCGTAGGTAAGGCCGGCGACCAGCGTATCGCCCACGTGCAGGGT
>URNK01000109.1 GCA_900549195.1 uncultured Collinsella sp. | reverse complement strand
CGGCAGCGTCAGATGTGTATAAGAGACAGAACTACTCGACCGTGACGCTTTTCGCCAGGTTTCGGGGTTGGTCGACGTCACAGCCGCGCAGGATGGCGACCTCGCGGGCGAGCAGCTGCAGCGGGACGCTCGCCGTGATGGGGCTGAACACGTCGCGGACTGCTGGCACGCGGATAATGCAGTCGGCGATCTTGTTGATCTCCTCATCGCCCTCGGTGGCAACGACGATGACCTTGGCGCCGCGCGCCTTGCACTCCATGAGGTTCGACACGGTCTTGTCGTAGGTGGCACTCTTGGTGGCCACGGCGATGACAGGGAAGCCCGGGTCGATCAGCGCGATGGGGCCGTGCTTCATCTCACCGGCGGCGTAGGCCTCGGCGTGCAGGTAGCTGACCTCTTTGAGCTTGAGCGCGCCCTCGTAGGAAATAGCGGCACCCATGCCACGGCCCACGAACAGCGCCGACTGCGCGTCCTTGCACAGCAGGGCGGCCTCATGCACGGCCTCGGTTTGGGTATCCAAAATCCACTGGATCTGCTCGGCCGTATCGGAAAGCTCGCGGAACAGCATGCGCGCCTGCTTGGTGGTCAAGCGGTACTTGACCTGCGCCAGCAGCAGAGCCAAAAGCGTAAGGCTCACGACCTGGCCGATGAAGCTCTTGGTCGAGGCGACCGCGATCTCCTTGTTGGCCTTGGTGTAGATGACGCCGTCGCTCTCACGCGCCACGGGGCTGCCCACCACGTTGGTGATGCCGAAGACCTTGGCACCCTTGATGCGCGCATCGCGAATGGCGGCAAGGGTATCGGCCGTCTCGCCCGACTGGGACACGGCAACGACAAGCGTCGTCGGCGTAATGATGGGGTTGCGATAACGGAACTCGCTGGCCGCCTCCACCTCGGTGGGGATGCGAGCCCAGCCCTCAATGAGATTCTTGGCAATGAGGCCAGCGTGATAGCTGGTGCCGCAAGCGATCACGTAGACGCGGTCGATGTCGTTGAGTTCCTCGAGCGAAAGGCCCAGCTCGTCGATGTCGAGCTCGCCGGCCGGCGTCATGCGGCCCACCAGCGTGTCGCGCACGACGCGCGGCTGCTCGTGGATCTCCTTGAGCATAAAGTCGGGATAACCGCCCTTTTCTGCCATGTCCAGGTCCCAGTCGATGTGGGTGACCTTGGGCTCGATAACGTTGCCGGCCTCGTCGGTGTACTCGACGCCTGCGGGCGTAAGCTTGGCAAACTGACCGTCCTCGAGCACCACGACATCGCGGGTGGCGTCGATGAGCGCGATGACGTCGGAGGCGACATAGGCGCCGGTCTCGCCCGCGCCGACCACGATCGGGGAATCCTTGCGGGCCACGGCGATCACGCCGGGCTCGTCAGCGCACACGACGGCCAGACCATAGGCACCGACCACGTGGGCGCAAGCCTCGCGCACGGAGGCCATCAGGTCGTGCGTCTCGGCATAAGCCTCTTCGATCAGATGCGCGAAGACCTCGGTATCGGTCTCGCTCTTAAAGTGGTGGCCGCGGCCCTCCAGCTCTTCGCGCAGCTCGGCGAAGTTCTCGATGATGCCGTTGTGGACGATGGCGATACGACCGTCGCAGCTGGTGTGGGGGTGAGCGTTAACGACGGAGGGCTTGCCGTGGGTGGCCCAACGGGTGTGGCCGATACCGCAGGTAGCGTCGCTGTCGATGTTGGAAAGCTCGCTCTCCAAGCCCGCGACCTTGCCCACGCGGCGGATGACGTCGAGGTGCGCCGCGGCGCCCTCGCCCACCTCGAGCGCGACGCCCGAGGAGTCATAGCCGCGATACTCCATACGCTTGAGGCCTGTGACCAGGATGTTCTTTGCAATATCAGAGCCGGTGTAGCCGACAATTCCGCACATAGGATAAATCCCTTCGTCCGCTTGACTGCAAAACGTCCACGCACAGGGGGCGCTGAGACGCATAACGTTCGAGTATTGTACTCACGCAAACGCAAGCTGATATACCAGAAGTGGTATCTCAACTTGAATACCACTCGATACACACACCCCACCCCGAAGGGGGCAGGCACCTTCGTGGTGGTTTGGTCTGACAGCATCGTTTGCCCAGATAAAACCTGCCAAAATAAACCTGTCCCTAATAGGCGGGTTTTGACACCTCAGGGGCGGGCGATGCTACAATCTGGCTTGTACTTGAAACGCATCAAAGGGGCCGCTATGGCAAAGGTAAAAATCAGCGACGTCGCGCGCGAGGCCGGGGTTTCGTTGGGCACGGTTTCCAACGCGCTCAACCACCCCGAAAAGCTGCGTCCCGAGACCCTCAAGCTCATTAACGAAACCATCAATCGACTGGGCTACCTGCCCAACCAAAGCGCTCGTCAGCTCGCGGGCGGCGCCACCAAGTCCTTTGGCCTGGTGCTCCCCCGTCTCGACCACGGCTTTTCACTCCAAATCGCCAGCGGCGCCCACAACGAGGCCCGCAAGCACGGCTACGACCTGCTCATCGCCAACGCCGATAACGACGATATTCTCGAGGACCATTACCTGCGCTACTTTATGGGCACCCAGATGTCCGGCGTCATGGTTCAGCCCATGGCATCCCCCGACTGGCACCCCGCCCTGACCAAGATGCCCGTGCCGATCGTCCATCTGGACATCCATTGCTCCGAGCCCGGCTACTACGTGGCCGCCGACAACGAGGCACAAGGCCGCATCATCGCCGAGCTCGCCATCGCCCGCGGCGCGCACCATATTGTCGTCGTCGGCCGAGCAGCATTTATGCAACTCACCCTGCGCGTCCTTGGCATTCATAAGGCGCTCGCCCTACATCCCGATATCAAGATCGAAGTCATCGACGCCGGCGAATGGAATACCGCCGCCGACGGCTACGGCATCGGCACCCAAATCGCCGCGCGCGCCGCCGACGAACGCCCCGATTTTGTCGTCGGCCTGACCGACGTGCTGGCCTCGGGCGTCATCTCGGCGCTGGTCGACAAAGGCATCGCCGTCCCCGGGCAAGTACGCGTAGCAGGTTGCGATGGCAACCCGCTCGCTTGGAGCGGATCGGTCCCGCTCACTACGGTAGCGCCCCCGGGCTACGAGATTGGCCGCAAGGGCGTTCAATTGCTCATGGAGCAAATCGAGAACAAGGCCCCAGCAAAGACCAAGCATATCCGCGTCGGCTCTACAGCGCGCACCGTCACCGCAGTCACCGCCGCCGAGGACATCAACCGCCAAGAACTGGTACGTCCGTTCCTGCTGGAACGCGCCAGCACCCAGGCAAGCAGCCAGACCGACGCCACGGCCATCAACCTCGGTGCGTATCTATAGCACGCCCGCAAGTATGCTAAGTCGCCGCTCAAGCAAAAGAGGCCCGACCATTGCCGGACCCCTTTTGTTTAAGCGCAAACGTAAGCAATTGCTCGTTTCAACGCCGCAATTGTCTAGCGCACGGCCTTGACCGCCGCCGCCAGATCGAACAACGTATCGAGCACGGCCTCGCAGCCATCCACCACGTCCTGCGGCAGCGGCACGATATCGGGGACGGCAAAGACGTGGCAGCCAGCCGTAATGCCCGAGACGCAGCCGTTGCGCGAATCCTCGACCACGGCACATTCCTCGGGAGTAAAGCCCGCGCGCTCGCAGGCGAGCAGATACATCTCGGGGTCGGGCTTGCCGTGCACGACGTCCTCGCCGCAGGTCACGGTCTCAAACTTGTCAAAGAGACCGAATGCTTTAAGGTTGCGCTCGGCGGTAACGTGGCGCGACGACGTCGCTAGACCCACGTGATAGCCCGCAGCCAGCAGCTCGTCTAGGCACTCGGCGGCGCCGGCCTTAAGCTCCAGCTCGGTCTTGACCATCTCGTCGCGAATCTCCTTGTGGCGGACATAGATCGCCTCGGCGGTCTCGTGGCTGCCGTAATGCTCCTCGAGAATGCCCGTGACATCAGGCAGCGTGCGGCCGATAAACTGATGGATCAGCGCATCATCAATTGCGAGCCCCAGCTCAGCGGCGCCTGCCTTCCAGGCCTTAATCCCCAAACGCTCGGTATCGACCAGCGTTCCATCCATGTCAAAAATAACAGCCTTGATCATATCGGTCCCCCATCGACTCTCACTGTCGCATTGCCGCAACTCTACCGCATTTGGCAACTTGTATATAACGTATATACCATATTGCACTTTCGTTACATAGATAGAAGTCTTATGGCAAGTAACGCATTAGGATTATAGTTTTCGATCGAGTACTCAACGATAAGGAACGTTTCATGATTTTAGACACCACGGCACCCGCAGAGGAGCTTCAAGACAAGCTATCGGCACTCGAGCAGCTGCTTTTGGCATACGGGCGCGTGGCCATCGGGTTTTCCGGCGGCGTTGACAGCAGCTTTTTGGCCGCCGTATGCGCCCGCATCATGCCTACCAATACCCTCCTCGTTCACCTCACCACGCCGCTCATCGGCACGCCCGAACAGGCTTCGTTTGAGCGGTCCGTCGACGGTCAAGCCAATGAGGGGCCGCATTTTAAGCTCCCCGTGCTCAATCTTTCGGTCGATCAGCTGCAGCTCCCCCAAGTAATCTGCAACGATGCCAATCGCTGCTACCACTGCAAGCACGCCGGCTTTACCGCCATCGTCAACCACGCCAAGTCGCTCGGCTTTCCCACCGTCATCGATGGCAGCAATGCAAGCGATCGCGGTGACTACCGCCCCGGCATGCGTGCGGCAGAAGAGCTCGGCGTACGCTCCCCTCTTATGGAGGTCGGCTTTACCAAGGACGAAGAGCGCGAGCTACTACGCACATGGGGCTATCCTGTTTGGAACCTGCCGGCGGGAGCATGTCTTGCCACGCGCGTCCCCACGGGCGAGGAGCTTACGTTCGAGAAGGTCTCCCTGATCCGCGCCTGCGAGGATTACCTGCACGATCTTGACCTGGCACAGGTACGCGCGCGCTTGATCGGCGGCTGCATGCATATCGAGGCCGCACCCGCAGATGTCGCCAAGATTGCTGCCCTCGGTGGCAACGCCGTCGATGCCGAGGGCAAAACCCCGCTGCCCGCCGTTATCGAGTCCGCGCTGCGCGAACTGGGCTGCGACCATATCTCCCCTGAGGTCACCCCCTACATCCACGGCAACATGAACCTTTAGGTTACGCCGTTTTACAAACGGCGTAACTGCTCGGCGCTGCGCAGGCCCCGGGCGCGGCAATCTGACGTTCAACTGCACGGGCGCGACCAAAAGGTCAGCGCCCGCTTGTTTCACGTCACCTTACCGCACCCGGAGCCCGCTCTCTCGCATATGCTCAACCTGCACTGCGTTAACTGACCTACCAAAAAGGGACAGGTTTATTTTGGCAGGTTTTATCTTGGGAAAATATCGCGAGGCAGTCGCCCCTCTAGCACCCATCAAACTTCGAGAGACGATAGAGGGGCAATTCGGCTGCATCTACTTCTTCCGATAGCGGCGGTTGCGGCTCGTCGATGAACCCATTACTTCGATGAGCCCTTTATCCGTCATTTTTGGCAGATGGTAGCTGACGGACGAATTTTGGCATTCCGTCTCTCTAAAACAAGGCGCTTATCTCTCTAACTTTAGAGAGATAAGCGCCTTGTTTTAGAGAGACATTTAGAGAGATGTATCGAATTCGCTGCTAGATTGCCTAATGCTATCTCTCTAACCAACCTTCTCTTTAGAGAGACATTTAGAGAGATGAGCGCGACCTCTCTAATCAAGGGCTCCACTCTTTAAGGTGCACACTTCCTAACCGTGCCCTAAGTTGCGGTGAAATAACTCACGATTAGCCTGCCAAAAAGGGATAGGTTTATTTTGGCAGGTTTTATCTGGGGAAACGCAATCAGAACCACCCTTAAAAAGGGTGGTTTGCTCTTAGGGTATAACCCACGGGC
>URNK01000108.1 GCA_900549195.1 uncultured Collinsella sp. | reverse complement strand
GGCACGGGCCGTGAGCTCCTTTTGCACCTCGAGCTCGTGGATGGCGAGCTGCGTGGACAGGATCTCGGCAAAACCCGAGGCGAGCGCATACTGGGTACGGTCAACGGCACGCGGGGTCTTATAGTAGAACTTGAGCGTGCCGACGGTGCGGTCGCCCACCTTAATAGGAGCGATGATACCGGCAGGAACATGGTTGTGCGAGCCGTCCGAGCCCACCACGTCCACCACACGGTTGAACGACTGGACGATACCGTGCTCGATGACGTAGCGCGTGGCAAGTGTGTGGATGGGCGAATCGGGCAGCAGCTTTTCCTCAAGCTCGCCCGCGCAGGCCAGCACATTGCCCTCGTCGGTGACGGCAACCGTCATGGCACGTGTCTCGGGCAAAATGCGCTGGCACACCAGACGCGCCGACTCCTGCGTCAGGCCGCCTTTGATGTCCTCGAGCATGGCAGAGGCCACCGAGAGCGTCTCTTCGGTGTACTGCGAACGCACCGAATCGGGATTGAGCGTCAAATAGATAAAAATGCACAGAAAGATGCACAGCAGTGCGCAGGCGACCACGGTCGCGATCGGTTCAATCCCGGTCGCCAGGGCAAAAATAAAGTACACCAGCACGCAAATGGCGCAGACAACGGCGATCACGCGAAAGATTGATATTGAGTTATCGCGCTGGGCGCGGCGGTCGATCATTCAGCCCCCTCCAGGATGCTGGTCAGTTGTGCGTCGCGCCAGAGCCCGTCCATGATCTTGGGCCAGAAGCTCTGGAAACGCAGGTAGCTTGCGGCGTTTTGACGCGCGTAGGTCTTGGCCTCGTCAATACCGTGCCGCCAAATGCGCAGGTACCCCTCGTGCTCGCGGGTAAACATGCTGCGGACCATGGCGGTCTTGCGCACGCGGTCGTCGAGCTCGCGCGAAATCCACGGGCCCGGATAGGGCATGAGCGACGCGGCCGTGACGGGAACGAGCTCCTGCTGGTGCGCGGCAAATGTCAGCTTGGCACGCTCGTAGTACCAACGGTACACATCCTGCATAAAGCGCGGCGAGCGCCTCTCGGACTCTGGCGGCAGGTGACGAACGGTCCACTCGTTGTCAAACCACACGTCGTAGCCAAACATGCGCATGTTAAAGAGGTAGTCCAGGTCCTCGCCTCGGGTGATAAACGGGTCAAACGCCACACGGGTAAAGGCGCGGGCATGAAGCGCCATAAGGCCGCCGCATACGTAGTTTGAACGCGAGATACGGGTGCCCGAGAGCGCCTTTTTCATCCAGCGATTAAACTCGATGCGTTTGGTCCACCAACGATGGCAGATGCCCACCTTGTCTGTGGGCGCCAACGGCGATCCGTCGCGATCGTAAAAGTAACCGCTCTTGACCAAAATCGGCAGGCCTTGACGCGTCTGCTGACCCAGAGCATAGGTCGCGCGCTTCATAAAGTCGGCATCGATAACGGTCTCGTCGTCATCCAAAAAGACAACGGCATCGTGACCGAGCACCGCAGCGCAGGCAAGCCCCATATTGCGGATGGCGCCGTATCCGCGCAGGCTCACGCACTCGCCCGAGCCCTTGGGAGCAATCTGCGCCACACGATCGGCGATATGCGATGCCTGGGTGTTGGTAACTACGGTGACTTTGAGCGTAGGGTGCGCGTCGACGATTTCGCGCACGCGCTTCGACACATCAGCCGTGGCCGAGATGGGACAGACCACCAAAAGGATAATCCTCGGAATGTCACGCACCTGCTCGAGCGAAGCAAGACAGCGGTCGAGTTCGGGGTTGGCGTCGTTGAGCTTCGTCGAGTGGTCATAGACGCCGGGAGCGTTTGCACGGGCATCATCGCCCGCCCAGTATGTTGGAATCACAACCGTGGCGTTCATGCCTTCCCTCCCTGCAACACAAAAACGGGGCGCCGCCAAACACAGGCGACGCCCCGCGACCTAGCTGATTCCATCATACCCACTTGGGCAAATCATTGCTCACAAGTCGCAATGTTTATTGCGGATAACCCCAAAAGAGTGCCGTGGACAGGCACAATAGCCGCTCGCTCCTATGCGGCATGCTCTGCCGCCCGAGTCATGCGGGACAGGCGGACCAGCAGCATAAAGCCAACGATCAGCAGCACGCCAATGGAAAGGACGCCCAGCGACGGGTTACCGGTCAGCGAGGTGACGACCGACACCAGGAAGGTGCCCATGACGCTTGCGTAACGACCGAAGATGTCAAAGAAACCGTAGTACTCGTTGGACTTTTCCTTGGGGATGATGCGACCAAAGTAGCTGCGGCTGAGCGCCTGCACGCCACCCTGGAACAGGCCGACCATAATGGCAAGCACCCAGAACTCAAAGGCGGTCTTTAGGAAGAACGCGGCGAACAGCACAATGCCCATGTAGGCGGCGACGGCCACCAGAATCATGTTGAGCGTGCCCACGCGTCCGGCGAGCTTGCCGTAGATGATGGCGGACGGAAAGGCCACGAACTGCGTAACGAGCAGCGCCAGCACCAGCTGCGTCGAATCGATGCCCAAAGCCGAGCCGTAGCTGGTAGCCATGGAAATGACCGTGTGGACGCCATCGATATAGAAGAAGAACGCGATCATGTAGACCAGCACGGTCTTGTTGTGGGCGATCTCGCGCATGGTGTGTCCGACCTCGGAGAACACACCGCCCACGATGTGGCCGATGGTGTCCTCGGGACCACGCTCGCGACCGTACTTTTGCTTATAGGTGCGAATGAGCGGTAGAGTAAAGATGAGCCACCAGGCACCAGTGATGATAAACGACAGACGCGTTGCCAGCATGGTGGGAACGCCAAGAGCGGGGCCACCCATGATGAGCGCCAGGCAGATGATGAACGGCACGGTGGAACCGATATAGCCCCAGGCATAGCCCGAGCTGGACACGGCGTCCATGCGCTCGTCGGTGGTAATGTCGGGCAGCATGGCGTCGTAGAACGTCATAGAAGAGTTAAGGCCGATAGTGCACAGCACGTACACGGTCAAAAATGCCATGGCGGACATTGGGATAGCCTGTGCCAGGCAAAGAACCAGGCCCGTGAGGAAAAAGCCCAAGAAGAACTTGATCTTGTTGCCGGCGTAGTCGGCAAGCGCGCCCAGAATGGGCATGAGCATGGCAATGACCAGCGAGGCAATCGTCTGCGCGTTGCCCCAAGCGACCACCAGGTCTGCCGAGGAAGCACCGGTATTGATGGCGTTAAAGTAAATAGGCACCACCGAGGTATTGAGCAACACGAGGGCCGAATTGCCCACATCGTACATAACCCAGTTACGCTCGAGCTTGGTGTATTTCATGGACAGGGCCCTTTCGTATTCGCCCGATATGCAGTTAGCTCATCGTACCCCAATTGCACAGAGGCGCTGGTAAGGATTCGGCAAAGGGACAGGAGCGGTCATACGGACACGCAGGGCGAAACGCCATCCCATCAACGCAGTTGCGGTGGAATAGTTCCCGCTTAGCCCTCCGGGGCTTCATTCAGGAACTATTCCACCGCAACTTATGAGTCGGCTTGTTATTCCTCGCGGTCGAACTCCTCGTCGGCGTCGAGTACGCGGCCGCTGTAGTTGATATGGCCGGTCACGGCCTCCATGTCGCCGGTCTCGATAAAGCGAGCGACGGTGAGCTCGTAATCGACCAGCGCGCGCTCAAAGACCTCGGGGAAGCTCTCAGTCGAGACCTCATCGGTAAAGGGGTTCTTCCATGTCAGGTGGCCCAAGTTGCCGGTGCGCTCGGGCAGCTCCGTCGTCACGCGATGAGCAAGGCCGTCGAGCAGCGAGTAGTCGTGCACCAAGCCCTCGACCAGGGCAATCGCGCGCGTCTTTACCGAGCCGGCAGGCTCAATGGTGCGATAGAGCAGCTGCATGTCCGAGACGGCGCCGGCGTACTCCCCCGCCGGGATTTCGATACCGTACACGCGCCCGGCGACGTAGCTCATCAGCACGCCGGCCACGCGATTGATGCGGTCGGTGGTAACGATCTCGCCCGCCGGCGGATAATCCTCGACCGTTGCCCCGCCGCGCTTGAGCTGCAGCATCAGCACGTCCAAGTCGCTTTCGAGCACAGCATGAACTTGACTGCCCGAAGCCTCGAGCTCGGGATCGGACTCGACAATTCCAAACTGCTGCTCGTAGACAAAGGGATGGGCATTGCGATCGAGCACATAGTGCGACAGCAGGCCCAGCGCAAACGCACGACCCAGGTTGGCATCGCGCGGCAGCAGGTGCGACACGCCATCGCGCAGACACGAGAACTGACGCGACATGCGCGAGCGGTGCATGACCTGCGCCAACAGCGTGCAGTCGGAAACGCGCGGCGTCAGGATGTGGAAGAAAAACGGGTCGGGACCTTGATTTCCCAGGATAAAGGCAATGCGCTCCTCGTCGGACGTGATAACGCCCTGCGGAAGACGGTCGATGCTTTCCTCGCCAAACAGATGATGCGTAATGAGCGCGGGCATAATGATCCTTTCGATTTCATTCGATGTCACCCATTATGCCCACCGCACGGTCACGCCAAACCTGCGGCGGCAAACGATGGCATGCAGACTGCCTACGCAAGCCCCAAGTGCGCCTTGACCTCGGCAGCGCGACGACGGGACACAGGCACCGTCGAGGTTACGCGATCGAGCCTGAGCTCCATAAGACCCGTGGAACCGATCTCGACATTATGCACGTCTTCCAAATTGACCAGATAACTGCGGTGGACACGGATAAAGCCCTCGGAGGCCAGGCGCCGCTCGAGCGAGGAAATCGACTCATTGATCAGGTATGTTCCCTCGGCGCAGACGGCGTTGCAAAAATCGGCACGTGCCTCAAAGTAGCAGACATCCGCCACGGGAATGAACACCCTTTTGCCCCCGCGGTCCACCGTCAGACGCAAAGGCTGGCGCGGAGCGTGGATAACACGACGGACACCCAAGGCTGCCTCGATCTTGTCGAGTGCCTTTGACAGGCGTGCGTCCTCGACCGGCTTGACGACATAATCGACAGCATCGAGGTTATAGGCATCAGCCGCATACTCGGCAAATGCCGTCACAAACACCACGATCGGCGGCGTCTTTAGGTTCTGCAGCGTCTCGGCAAGCTCAATTCCCGAGCGACCGGGCATGGTAATGTCTAAAAACAGCACGTCGGGCTTGTTCGACAGAATCGACTCCACGGCTTCGGTGACATTGCCCGCCTCGGCAATCTGACCCACACGCATATCCTTTTCCAACAGATAGCGTAGCTCAGCCCTAATGGGAGGCTCGTCATCAACCACCAGGATGTTCCAGCCTTCGGACATATGCGCTTCCCCTCTTTTTCTCTCAATCCAACCGCGTGCTACACCGTTAGCGGCGCCGGCTCATGCGGCTCGCCGTTCAACTCTACGATGACCTGCGTCCCCACGCCCTCCTGGGACTTCACGCGCATGCCAGAATCTTCTCCGTAAAAGAAATGGATGCGCTGAAGCACGTTGAAGAGCGCCAGACCGCAACCTCGCTTGATGGAGCCGTCGGCGGTAATGCTCTCGGGCTCCTCTCGGCGATGCTGCTCAAACAGATGCGCGCAGACTTCTTCGCTCATACCGATGCCGTCATCTTCGACGATGATCTCCAGGCCGTCATCGGTCTCAAAAGCCCTAACACGAATAGAAAGCGGCTCGGTCTCGCGCTGCGCATGCTTGATGCAGTTTTCGAGCAGCGGCTGCAAGATAAACGGCGGCACCAGGCTGTCGCGCACCTCAAAGTCGATGTCGACCGAAACGCGCAGACGGCCGTCGCCATACCGGGCCTGCATAAGATTGATATAACGAGTGCCCTGTTCCACCTCGTGCTCGAGCGTGGTGAGCGTATCGGAATCAGAAAGCGTCTGACGATAGTAGTTGGAAAAGTCGATCAGCAGCGATCGCGCCTTGTCGGGCTCGGTTCGAACGAGCGACACGATCGTGCTAATGGTATTGAATAGCTGTCTCTTATACACATCTCCGAGCCCACGAGAC
>URNK01000107.1 GCA_900549195.1 uncultured Collinsella sp. | reverse complement strand
TCGTGGGCTCGGAGATGTGTATAAGAGACAGAATGACACTCCGTCCCTTTGCCATCAGGCAGCGCGATGGCATCTCGTATCTGCTGGGAACGGTCTACGACGCCCGAGGCGCCGATGACACGTTGCGTACCGTAGAGATTGGCCGAATGAGAAACGTCACCACACGTCTCCTCGACGGCAAGAAGCTCTTCGCCGCCCTAGACGAGGACGACGCCTCCTCCGCCGCATAAGACCCTCCGCCGCCCATTCGACTACCCGTACCGCCCATCCGATTCTGTATTAAAAAACCCGCCAGGCTGTTGTAAAAATGGACATCAGCGCTACTATAGTTCCACTTGCACTTTGTCCCAGTGCAGTGTTTCCAGCCATTTTTATACTGGGGGTAATGATATGAAGGACATCACCATCAGCCGCAGGAGCCTTCTGGTCTCCGCCGGCCTGCTCGCGCTCGCCCCGCTCGCCGGATGCGGCGGCAACTCTGGTTCCGGCTCCGCTGCCGCCGGTTCCGACTACACCATCGGCGTTCTGCAGCTCACCGAGCACTCCGCGCTCGATGCCGCCAACGCCGGCTTCGTCAAGGCCATCAAGAAGAGCGGCCTTAAGGTCAAGATCGACCAGAAGAACGCCCAGAACGACCAGTCCACGTGTAAGTCCATTGCCGACAAGTTTGTGGGCGACAACGTCAACCTGATTTATGCCATCGCCACGCCCGCCGCGCAGGCTGCCGCCGGCGCCACGGCCGATATCCCCATCGTGGGCTGCGCCATCACCGACTACGCCGCCTCCGGCCTGGTCCAGGACAACGACAAGCCCGGCACCAACGTCACGGGCGCTTCCGACCTCACCCCGGTCGCCGAGCAGCTCGAGATGATGCAGAAGGTCCTGCCCGACGTTAAAAAGGTCGGCCTGCTCTACTGCACCGCCGAGTCCAACTCCGACGTCCAGATCAAGGCCGCCAAGAAGGAGCTCGACAAGCTGGGCCTCGAGTACACTGACTTCACCGTCTCGAGCTCCAATGAGATCCAGTCCGTCGTCGAGTCCGCCGTGGGCAAGGTCGACGCGCTGTACTCCCCCACCGATAACACCATCGCCGCGGGTGCCTCGCAGGTGGGCCAGATCTGCAAAGAGAACAAGCTTCCCTTCGTGACCGGCGAGGAGGGCATGTGCATGGCCGGCGGCCTGTTCACCCTCTCCATTAACTACGAGGACCTGGGCTACGCCGCGGGCGAGATGGCCGTCAAGATTTTGAAGGGCGAGGCCAAGCCCGAGGATATGCCGATCAAGCACCTCTCGAGCAAGGACCTGGTCGTCGTCAAGAACGACGAGATGGCCGAGGCTCTGGGCATCGATCTTTCCGCTCTGGACGAGTAGCGCCATGCGCGGTAGCGCGTCTAGGGCACGTACTCGCGCCGTTGCCGTGTTATCCAATATCTGAGCCACAGGGGCGAACGCCAAAGACCGGCGTTCGCCCTGCTTGTTACGGATGAGACAAAACATCCGGCCGCAGCTCTTTTATACATTGTTACCGCTATCATGGTGACTCACGTGTCCACCCTATCCTAGGAGGTATGAAGCATGCTTATTGCATTGCAGGGCGCCGTTTCGCAGGGCGTCCTCTGGGGCATTATGGTGCTTGGCGTGTTTATCACGTTCCGCCTGCTCGACATCCCCGATATGACCTGCGACGGCAGCTTTGCCCTCGGCGGCTGCGTCTGCGCCGTACTCATCGTCAACAATAACGTCGACCCGCTGCTCGCCGTGCTTGCCGGCATGTGCGCCGGTGCCATCGCCGGTGCCGTCACGGGCATCCTGACCACCGTCTTCGAGATCCCCGCAATTCTCGCCGGAATCCTGACGCAGATCAGCCTGTGGTCCATCAACCTGCGCATCATGGGCAAGTCCAACACGCCCATCCTCGCCAAGGGCACCGTGTTCTCGGCCGTCAGCAACATGACGGGTCTGCCGCAGTCCACCGTCGCCATCATCCTGGGCATTGTGCTGGCCGTGGCCATCGTCGCCATCCTGTACTGGTTCTTTGGCACCGAGATCGGCTCCGCGCTGCGCGCCACCGGCAACAACGAGTACATGATCCGCGCCCTGGGCGTCAACACCAACTCCACCAAGATGATCGCCCTCGTGCTCTCCAACGCCCTCATCGGCCTTTCGGGCGCGCTTATCTGCCAGAGCCAAAAGTATGCCGACATTGGCATGGGCACCGGCGCCATCGTTATCGGTCTTGCCGCCATCGTCATCGGCGAAGTGCTCGGCCGCCTGTTGCCCGGCGGTCTCACGCAGTTTAGCGTCCGTCTGGCCTCCGCCGTCTTTGGCTCCGTGGTCTACTTCCTCATCCGCGCCATCGTGCTGCAGCTGGGAATGGACGCCAACGACATGAAGCTGCTCTCCGCCGTGATCGTCGCCGTTGCCCTGTGCGTACCTGTGGTTTGGGAGCGTTACAAGCTCCGCAGCTCCTACACGAGGGGAGATGAGGCAGATGCTTAAGCTCTCGCACGTTAAGAAGACCTTTAACAAGGGCACCGTCACCGAGAAGCGCGCGCTCACCGGAGTCGACCTCACCCTGAATGACGGCGACTTTGTAACCGTGATCGGCGGCAACGGCGCCGGCAAGTCCACGCTGCTCAACATGATCGCCGGCGTGTATCCGCTCGATTCGGGCGTTATCGAGCTCGACGGCACCGATATCTCGCGTCTGAGCGAGTCGCAGCGCGCCAAGTACCTGGGCCGCGTCTTCCAGGACCCCATGCGCGGCACCGCAGCCGACATGCAGATCGCCGAGAACCTGGCCCTCGCCAAGCGCCGTGGCCAGCATCGCGGCCTTTCATGGGGCGTCACCAAGGCCGAGAAGGACGAGTACGTTGAGCTGCTCAAGCGCCTGGACCTTGGTCTGGACACGCGTCTCAACGCCAAGGTCGGCCTGCTCTCGGGCGGCCAGCGCCAGGCACTCACCCTGCTGATGGCCACGCTCACCAAGCCGCGCCTGCTGCTGCTCGACGAGCACACGGCGGCCCTCGACCCCAAGACGGCCTCTAAGGTGCTCAACCTGACCGAGGAGATCGTCGACGAGAACCACCTGACCACGCTCATGGTCACGCACAACATGAACGACGCCATCCGTCTGGGCAACCGTCTGATCATGATGCACGAGGGCCACGTGATCTACGACGTGGCGGGCGACGAAAAGAAGTCGCTCACCGTCGCTGACCTACTGCAGAAGTTCGAGGAGGTCTCGGGCGGCGAGCTCGCCAACGACCGCATGCTGCTAAGCTAAACCTACCAAAAAGGGACAGGTTTATTTTGGCAGGTTTTATCTGCGCAAACGTCAAAACCGCCGCTAAGGGACAGGCGCCCTTGCGGCGGTTTTCGCATATTATGTCGATAATCCGATATTCAACCAGACATTCTGGCTAAGGACTAAGGAAACTGCCATGAAAAGACTCCCCCGCCTTGCGTTAGCCACCGCGTTGTTTGCCGGCGCGCTCGCAGGCATCCCAAGTCTCGCTTTCGCGGGGAACCTGCCCGCCGCTATTGACGGCTCCGTGGCCGTCATGCACACCAACGACATCCACGGCAGCTACAAGTACAGCTACAACGCAAGCAAGGGCACCGGCACTGTGGGCTTCGACGGACTGGCGGTTCTCTATAGCGCCCAAAACAGCGCCCCCGATCTTTTGCTCGATGCGGGCGACACCTTCCACGGGCAGTCCTTCACCACCATGAGCGAGGGCAAGAGCATCGCCGAGCTCATGGACACCTTCTACGCCGACGGCTACGACGCGACCACGCCAGGCAACCACGACTGGAGCTACGGCGCGGACAAACTCCACACCATGACCGGCTACAGCACCACCGGTACGCCCTTCGCCATGCTCTGCGCGAACGCGAAGTCTACGAGCGGCGTATGGAGCTCGAGCATCACGAAGACGCTCGATCGCACCTGGGAGGATAGCGAGGATCACTCCACATTCGACTACAAAATCAAGGTCGGCGTCGTGGGTGCCATGGATGAGTCGCTGGGATCCTCGCTGCGCGCGGACCTGGTCGCGGGTACGTCGTTCTCGAGTGCCGCGAACGCCATCAATGCCGAGACAGAGCAGCTGCGCAAGGAGGGCTGCGATGTTGTTGTGTGTATCGCGCACACGCTCGACGCCAAGACCTTTGCCACGCGACTCCGTGGCGTCGATGCCCTTATCGCAGGCCACGAGCACATCAACCTTAACGAGAAGGTGACGGGAGCCGACGGCAAGACAATCCACGTTGTCGAGGCGGGCAGTGCCTTTGCCGAGGTGGGACTGCTTTCCATTCCGTACAAATACGACACGAATGGCACCGAGACGACCGACGACGACACGGTCACGGTCCCTGCAGACGACAGCAACGAGAAGCTCTACACCGCCAAGAACGTCAACGACCTTTTGGCAGACCCCGACAAGGGCTCCGACTACCAAAGCCGCCTTGAAGCCGTCCGCAACAAGATCAAGCCGCTCGACGAGGACTTTGAAAACGAATCGAACAAGGTGCTCGGCACATCCACCACCAACTATTTCTACGGCGAGGACGCCGCAGGCACGCATGGTTGGGAAATGGTGCGCACCACCGATTTCCGTCCCAGCAAGGAGGGCGACACCACCAAGGCCCAGACCATCGGCCACGTGATTTGCGGCTCCTATCTTGCCTTGACGGGCGCAGACCTCGCTATCGAAAACGCTGGCGGCATCCGCGGCGGCATCGCGGCGGGCAACGTGACCGCCGGCAACGTCATCGCCATCTCGCCCTACGGCAACACCGTGGAGACCTGGACCATGACCGGCGCGGACTTCCTCGCAGCGCTCGAGCACTCGCTACAAATTAGCGACGATTGCAACGACAGCTACGAGCTTCAGCAGGCTTATGTGGCGGCCGGTCACACCGAGCAGGAGGCGCAAGACAAGTACAAGTGGCGCGATGACTCTGGCAGCGTTCTCTCCTTTGGCGGCATCAACGTGACGATTGATTGGACGCAGCCCGAAGGCAAGCGCATTGTGAGTGCCACACTCACCAAAGACAGCAGCACGCTCGATCCCACCAAGACCTATACCGTCGCCACCAACAACTACATCATCACCAACACGACCGACTTCCCCACCTTCGCAAACGCCACCAAGTACACCGAGTGGGGCACGTGCGAGGCGGCGCTGAGGGCGCTGATTGGGCAGAACGGCTGGGAGAGCAAGATGGCCGGGCTCGCCGGCACCATCAGCTTTGGCTCCGCTGCCGTGGACCCCACGCCCACACCGGCCCCGACGCCTAAGCCCTCGCCTAAGACGGACACGGCGACCACGAAGGTCATCACCAAGAAGACGACCGGTAAGCTCGCCGCAACGGGAGACCGCACGCTGGCAGTAGTTGGCGCGTGCCTTATCGGCGGCATCATCGTCATCGTCCTCGGCATTATCTGGAAGCGTCGACGCTAAGCTACACCGCCGGGCCTTGCAGCCCCACCGCGTAAACTTTATATCGAGCACAGAAGCCCGTCCGAATTTGATCGGACGGGCTTCTTGGTGGGTATCATGGTTGGACGATCATTAGGAGGTTTCCCTACATGGAATTGTTTGAGCCGATTCTTCATTTCTTTGAGCAACGGTGGGTCCACAACATCATCTGGGCCGTCATCTTGGCGATAGGCACCGCCGTCGCCGCCAAGGTCGTATCCAAGACCCTGAACCATCTGCTTAACCGAGACGATAACCCGCTACCGGCATCGAGTATCTTCATCAACATCGCGCGCGCCGTCATCTGGATGATCGGCGGCAGCTTTATCCTCGACAACTGTTTTGGCATTAATGCAAACGCCCTCGTCGCCGCTCTTGGCGTCGGCGGCATCGCCATCTCGCTCGGCTTTCAGGACACGCTGTCAAACCTTATCGGCGGCATGCAAGTGACCTTTATGGGCATCATCAAACCCGGCGACAATATCGAGCTGTCTCTTATACACATCTCCGAGCCCACGAGACTAGC
>URNK01000106.1 GCA_900549195.1 uncultured Collinsella sp. | reverse complement strand
CGGCAGCGTCAGATGTGTATAAGAGACAGCGATGGCGTCGAGCGTGATGGCGGCGACCTCGGGACTCGTGCCCAGGAAGGTACGGCCGTCTTCCTCAAAGGTCATGGTGGCAAAGACGGGCAGGTCGGAGTTCTCGCGGCAGGCGAGGACCGCCGCCTTGATCTCGGCCAGGTCGGTCATGGTCTCGATAATAAAGAGGTCCACACCCGCGGCGACGCCTGCGCGCACTTCCTCGGCAAAGAGGTCATAGGCCTCGTCAAAGCTGAGGGTACCCAAGGGGCGAAGCAGCGCGCCGATGGGACCGATATCGCCGGCGACGTAGTGGGCGCCGGCCTCGCGGGCACAGGCGACAGCGGCGGCAAAGACATCTGCCACGGTGGCGGCGCCGTCGAGCTTGTGGGCGTTGGCGCCAAAGGTGTTGGCGGTAATCACGTCGCAGCCGGCCTCGACATATTGACGTTGGATATCGGTGATAACCTGGGGCTCCTCAAAGTTGAGCAACTCGGGCAGGGCGCCGGCCTTCATGCCGGCCGCTTGCAACATGGTGCCCATGCCGCCGTCGAACAGCAGGTGCCCCGTGCCCTCGATGGCCGCACGCAGGCGATCGTCCTTAATGCGAAGGTCGTCGATTGTGCGCGTCTTGTATGCAGCGCCATTACGGCGTGCAGCATCAACGGGTGCCGCCAATGCAGTGCCGTCAGAATCATGAGTGATAAGCGGAGTAAACATCGAGGGCTCCTAATGGCTGGAATAGCAGGTGGTGTGGGCGGCGCGGAAGCGGCAGTGTTCGCGCATGCGGCAGATATTGCAGGTGGGGCGGCTCTGGGCGTCGTGGACCTCGCCGTCAAACAGACCGATCACCGCTGTCACGCTCTTGGTGGGCATGAGCAGGTTGGTAGGTGTGACGGTAAGCCCGATGAGCCGCGTGGCGTTGAGCGCAGCTACGACCGAGCGCTGGGCCGAGAGCGGGCAGTCGCCGTAGCCGGGACTAAAGCGCCAGTTGCCGGCGAGCCCATGAACGGCGGCGTCCGTCTTGACCCGCTGGTCCATTTGCTCAACGGCGGCTTCCACGTAAGCGGAGCACGCGGCGTCGAGCACGGCGCCCTCCAGGGGATGTTGGGCTCCCGTGGTGCGCAAACGGCGCTCAGCATCCATGCCGAGTGTGCATGCCATGAGCGCAGCCATACGGGCGTCCTTAAGATGTCGATAGATATCGCGACCGCGCAGCTCAACATTGGTGCCGACCAGACGGATGCAAGGCTTGCCCTGCTCGTCCACGCTCGTGGCATCGACGGCAAATACGCGGCGCACGCCACGGGGCTCAATGTCTAACTCTAGGCGCTCGACCACAAGCTCAATACGCTGCGACAGCTCGGGCTCAATCTGCTGGCCGCCGTAACCCAGATACCGCAGCATCTCGGCACGGTCGACACGGGGATGGTGCGCAGCATCGACACGGTAAAGCGCCGGCGACGCAAGGTCGGCCGGCACTTCGACAGCGGTTGTATCGATGTGCGGTTTTTCCATTACCCCAGGCGCTCCATAATGGTCGCGGCGATCGCAGGACGGTTCATAGTGTACAAGTGCAGGCCGTCAGCGCCGTGCTCCTTGAGGTCGCAAAGCTGGCGGGCTGCATAATCTACACCAGCTGCCTGCAGGCTCTCGGAGTCATTCTCGTACTTGGCGAGAATCTTGATGACGGGGGAGGGCAGCGACGCGCCGCACATAAAGACCATGCGGCTGATCTGTGACTTGCCCATAAACGGCATGATGCCCGCGGTAATGGGCACGGTGATGCCGGCCTTGTCGGCAAGCTCGCGAAAACGGTAGAAGCACTCGTTATCAAAGAAGAGCTGCGTCACAAAGAAGCTCGCGCCAGCGTCCTGTTTTTGCTTGAGGTGTTCGACCGAGAGGTTGAGATCCTCACAGGCAATGTGGCCCTCGGGGTAGGCTGCGGCGCCCACGCAAAAGCCGGCGTCGACGAGCTCGGGGATGAGGTCGCGGGCGTAGGCGTAGTCCGAGGCGGGCTTGTCGTCCTCGGTCGCGCCGGCAGGGAGATCGCCACGCAGGGCCAGGATGTTTTCCACGCCGGCGGTGCGATACTCGTCGATCTTGGCGGCGATATCGGCGTGCGACCGGCCCACGCAGGTAAGGTGTGCCACCGAGGGCGTGTCGAATTCGCTCGTAATCATATGCGCGATGGGGGCGGTGGCGGCACCGTTGCCCGAGCCGCCGGCCGAGCAGGTGACCGAGACAAAGCTCGGCGAAAGCTTGCACAGATTGCCTGCCACTTCGCGAGCCGTGTCGAGGGTCAGCTCGCCCTTGGGCGGGAACATCTCAAACGAAATGGGCACGGTGCCCTGGGATGCTGCCTGCTTAAAAACCTCGTCGACGCGCATATCGTGCTCCTCTAGATACGTAATAGTGTGATGTGTTGTAAGGATTCTACAGCACCACTGTGCCACGGTGGAGTTTCACTCGCTATTTGAGGATACCAATCAAAGATGCCTTGCTATCGGCTTTCTCTATAACAGAGCGGCTAATCTAGGCACGGACTATAAAGACTGGTATCTGATGCAAAATACCAGTTAATAGAGCTCCATCCCAAATTGACTACCCTTAAACCATGGGGAGAGGTCTGCAATTTATGCAGTTGATTGGCTGTTGAGGGTGGCAACGCCGCCTCGATAGGGTAACCTCATTGATTGGTTTCGCGACAGCAACATAACGGTAATGTCGCGGAAACACGGCGAGTCTAAGCTATGACTCGTTCGTTAGTAATCAACACCGCTTCTCACGCGGTGCCGATACGAAGGGAGTTCCGTATGGCCGAACTTACTGACCGCTTCGGGACCATGGTGTTCTCTGAGGAAGTCATGAAGGACTACCTCCCCAAGGACATTTGGAAGCGCCTTGCTGCAACCCTCGAGGGCGGTGAGCCGCTCGACCTGGATGTGGCCAACGCCGTTGCCCATGCCATGAAGGTCTGGGCCATCTCCAAGGGTGCGACGCACTATGCGCACTGGTTCCAGCCGCTTTCGGGCATTACTTCCGAGAAGCACGACAGCTTCCTGGAGCCCAACCACGACGGCACCGCCATTACCAAGTTTACGGGCAAGAACCTCATCCAGGGCGAGCCCGATGCCTCGAGCTTCCCCAACGGCGGCCTGCGTGCTACCTTCGAGGCCCGTGGCTACACCGCTTGGGACCCCACTAGCCCCGCCTTTATCAAGGACGATGTCCTGTGCATCCCCACGGCTTTCTGCTCCTACACGGGCGAGGCCCTGGACAAGAAGACCCCGCTGCTGCGTTCCATGACCGCGCTCTCGCGTGAGTCTAAGCGCGTTTTGGCGCTGTTTGGCAAGACCCCCAAGAAGGTCGTTCCTTCCGTGGGCGACGAGCAGGAGTACTTCCTGATCAAGAAGGATGCTTACCGCAAGCGCAAGGACCTGGTCATCACCGGCCGCACCCTCTTTGGCGCCGCTCCCTGCAAGGGCCAGGAGCTCGAGGAGCACTACTTTGGCGCTATCCGCCCCACCGTCTCGGCCTACATGAAGGACCTGGACGATGAACTGTGGGCGCTCGGCATTCCCGCCAAGACCAAGCACAACGAGGTTGCTCCCTGCCAGCATGAGCTTGCTCCCGTCTATGGCGAAGTCAACGAGGCCATCGACCAGAATCTGGTCATGATGGAGAAGATGAAGCTCATCGCCTCCCGCCACGACTTGGTCTGCCTGCTGCACGAGAAGCCCTTTGAGGGCATCAATGGTTCGGGCAAGCACAACAACTGGTCGCTTGGCACCGAGTCCGAGAACCTGCTCGATCCGGGCGACACCCCGCTCGACAACCTGCAGTTCATCGTCTTCCTCACCGCGGTGATCGAGGCCGTCGATAACTATCAGGAGCTCCTGCGTGCCTCTGTTGCCTCGGCCGGCAACGATCATCGTCTGGGCGCCAATGAGGCTCCTCCGGCGATTATGTCCATCTTCCTGGGCGACCAGCTTACCGAGGTCGTCGAGAAGATCATCGATGGCAAGGCTTCTGTCCATGCCACGCGCGGCGTGCTCGACCTGGGCGCCGATACTCTGCCCAAACTGATGCAGGACAACACCGACCGCAACCGTACCTCCCCGTTCGCCTTCACCGGCAACAAGTTCGAGTTCCGTGCCTGCGGCTCCGAGCAGAACGTCTCCGACTCCAACCTGGTGCTCGATGCCGCCGTGGCCAAGTCGCTCAAGTCCTTCGCCGATGCGCTTGAGGGTACGCCCGAGGATAAGTTCCAGGACGCTGCGCTCGAATACTGCAAGAAGGTCCTGACCGACCACCAGCGCATCCTGTTCTCCGGTGACGGCTACTCCGATGAGTGGCCCGTCGAGGCCAAGAAGCGCGGCCTTGCCAACAACAAGACCACGGCCGATGCCCTGCCCGCCTTTGTTTCCGATAAGGCTATCGCGCTCTTTGAGGAGACGGGTGTCCTGACCAAGGCCGAGGCTCAGTGCCGCTACGACTGCAAGCTCGAGAAGTACAACAAGCTCATGAACATCGAGGCTACCACGATGGTTCGCGAGGCGCGTCGTACCTATCGCCCGGTCATTACCGCCTATGCCACCAAGGTCGCTAAGGGCCTTGAGACTATTCGTGCCGCCGGCGCCGAGGCCGCCATGCAGTGTGAGCAGAACACGCTCAACAAGCTCTGCAACGGCATCACCACCATCAACGACTCCATCAAGGCGCTCGACGCCGTGCATCAGAAGGCCGAGGGCCTCGATGGTCAGGAGCAGGCCAACGTGTACGCGCACGAGGTCGTTCCCGCTATGGATACGCTGCGCGCCGCCGTGGATGCCATGGAGGAGATCGTGGCTGCCGACTACTGGCCGGTCCCGACCTACGACGACATCCTGTTCTACGTGTAGAGCGTAACTGACATATCGTCACGGTATTGAGCCGGGGTCCGCATCGTGCGGGCCCCGGTTTTTGTTTGCGAAGGACGCTTTGAAGCCCGTTTTGCCGCCGACTTGCCTAGGTATAAAGGGTTGTGGACAAAAAACGTCAAATATGAGTACTGTCACAAGTCCTGTAGCATTATCTATTTACAATATATGGGTTGTTACGCAACATATGTCCAAGTACATAGCTGATAAACGCCTGCAATTCTTCCGCCGTAGGACCCCTGGCGTCTAAATCGCCTTCTGATGGCATGAAATCGCTGTTACTAAATTGGTAACAGTACTCATATTTGCTATTTTTTGCCCACAGGCCCTTGGACGACAGTGTGATTTAATGCCCTCGGGGTTCGAATCCCGGCGTTGGGGAAGAAAAAAGCCCGTCGCCGCGAGGGCAACGGGCTTCTCGATTTAAATGGTGCCCCCAGCGGGATGTCCGCGTGCGGCTGGCGCCGCCCGCTTTCGCTGCGTCGCTTCGCTCCTTGCGTGCTGCGCTGGAAAACGCTTGCGCGTTTCCTCAGCTCCGCACCCTGTCGGGTTCGAATCCCGGCGCATGGGTAGCAAAAAGCCCGCTACCGCGAGGGTAACGGGCTCTTCAATTCAAATGGTGCCCCCAGCGGGATTCGAACCCGCGATATCCACCTTGAAAGGGTGGCGTCCTTGGCCGCTAGACGATGGGGACAGCGGGAAAGAGTATAGCAGACTTTTTTGGCCGTTCACATATCGTTGGCAAACTGAAAAACCACCACAAAGGTGCCCTTGATTATCGACTTTATCCGAACACCTCCCACATTCATCCGCACATGTGCGGATGAATGTGGGAACCCGATACCCTGAGGGCCGGACCGGCCGGCCCCGGGAGATCGGAGGACGGCATGTCCGGAAAGAGAAAGAAGGGTTCCGAGAAGGCGGTCCCGAGGGCCTACGGAAGGCTCACGAGGCACGAGCGGGACACGGTCCAGAGGATGCTGGAGCGCGGGGCCTCGTGCAGGGAGATCGCGAGGGAGCTGGGCAGGTCGCCCTCGACGGTGAGCGCCGAGGTGGCGTCGCACAGGTTCGTGACTGTCTCTTATACACATCTCCGAGCCCACGAGACTAGCGCTCATCTCG
>URNK01000105.1 GCA_900549195.1 uncultured Collinsella sp. | reverse complement strand
TGAGCGCTAGTCTCGTGGGCTCGGAGATGTGTATAAGAGACAGATCGACGGCAATGGCATCGAGCAGGCCGTCAACCGTACCAAAGTGAACGTAAAAGGTTTTGCGGTCGACATTGGCCTCGCGCGCGATGGCACTCACCGTAATGTCTGCCAGCGGCTTTTCCATGAGCAGGCGCTCGAAAGCGGAAAGGATGGCATTACGGCTGCGAACGATGCGACGATCAAGACGCGGTTTGCTGGTTGCCATGGGCGTGTCCCTTCGATATGCGAGCATTCATCAACAGATGAGAGATAATCTACGTAAGAGGATTATCCCCCATACAGCACAAATATGCCCCGCATCATGAAGAACGCACGACTGTCCTACTGCGACTTAGGGTGCTTCTTCTTATTGAGTACCGACGGAGATACGCGAATACCATCGCCTGTCTGGCGCACATAGGCTTTATGAGCCGGCTTAGCGGTCCCAGAAGCCTTCTGAGCCTGCTTCTTGGGATCAACAGTAACAGCATTCGCGGGGTGAGGCTTAGTGGGCGCAGAGGGCGTCTGAGGCGTGCGGCCGAGCTTGCGCATCACGCGATCCCAGCGCGCATGGATGCTCTCGTTGTGGGCGCTCTTAAGGCCCAGCAGGGGCGCAGCCAAAATGGTCGGCGCAATAAACGTAATGAGGCGCCACAGCAGATAGCCAGCGGTCGAAGCCGACCCAAAGAAATGACCCAAGAACAATGCAAAGCCGCCCTCAGCGCCACCAGTTCCACCGGGCAGGGGGACCGCAGAGCTCAACAGCTGGACAAAGGCGCTCGCGGCCATGACCGAGAAAAAGTCGACCTCATGGTGGCCAAAGGCAAGCATCAGGAAATACGGCACGAGGTAGAAAAACGCGAGCTGCAGCATGGTGATGACCACCGTGAGCAGCATGGACGAAAAGTGGCCAGCCGAAAGCTTGAACTTCTCAGAGAAGGAGTAGATCTCGCCATCGACAAACGTGCGCCAACCCTCGATCTTAGTGGCCGAGACACCAATGCGCTCGAGCCAATTGATGATGCAATGGGCGACGCGCGTGACGGTCTTAGGCATGAGCGCGACGGCGAAGATGCCCAGCAAGATGCAGCAGTGCCCACCAAAGCTAAAGACACACAGCAGCGTCATGTCGCCATAGCGCTCGGCAAAAAACGGCATGCGAGCAAGCAGTAGGATAGCGCCCCAGGCAACGAGGCCAAACTGATACACGATAAAGCGCGTGAACTGCGTGGCGCCAGCCTCGCCGACATTTTGGCCCGCCTTGGTCAGGCGGTAGATCTGGGCGGGAGTCGAGCCCATCATCATAGGTGTGAGGTTGCCAAAGAAGATGCCGCTCGCCTCGACCGAAATCAGGTCGCGGATGCCGACGGGTGAATATGGGTCGAGCCAGACGGCGATCGCATAGGCCACAATGCCAAAGAACAGATACATGAACATGCAAAGACACGCGACAACGAGCCATGGCGCCTGGACGCTCGACATTGCGGCCCAGAACTGCCCCATCTGCCCGGTTACCACCAGATAGACGATATAACCCACCAGCACGACGCCGATAAAGATGGCGCCGCGGCGTGCGCTCTTATTGTCATCTCCGCCCGAGGCCTCAACCTCGACCTGGGGCTTAGACGTATGCTGAGAGGACTCCGTCATGAGACTCCTTCTAACAGTCAAAATATCTTGGATATTGTACCCGTAAGGGCCATAGGCAGAACGCAAAGCTCTGGTTCAAACGGGAATTGCAGACGGTTGTTTGAAAATAAAAAACCCGACCTTCCATGGGAAGGCCGGGTATCAGATGCGTGGTAGCCCGTACCAGATTCGAACTGGTGATCTCCGCCTTGAGAGGGCGGCGTCCTAAACCGCTAGACGAACGGGCCACATAACATCTGCACTGCCGTGCTGCGAGGAAATATATTACGGGACAAAAAACGTCAGCGCAAGAAGAAATTCCAAATTGCCGAAAAATTGTCGGCAGGTTATGGAACACGCAGGTAAACTGGGTAGCTAATTCAAGTTGAGATGGACCAAAAGAGCTTCGCGCTCGTTGGAAATGTTGTCTTCGATCACGGCGTCGAGGGCGGAGTTGAGAAGCTGCCCCAGTTCCGGCCCGGGCTTGACTCCAGCACGAATCAGGTCGCCGCCGTTGATGGCGAGCATCTTGAGCGTATAGGGCTCCCCCGCCCTCAGCAGCACGTGCGCCATCGCGCGCATCTCCTCAATCGTCTCGACGTAATAGAAGCACGACGGGGCCTTGCCAAGTGTGTCGGCACGCTTGAGGTCCATGAGCTCGTCCATCAGACGCGGCGTGTCGACGCCCTCACCCGAAAGCGCGCGCATCATATTGAGCAGGCAGGAGCGCTCGGGGCGCAGCGGCTTATCGTGATATTTGATGAGCAGGCACACGTCGCGCACCAGGTCGTGCGAGAGAGCCAGGCGATCCATAATGATGCGCGCTTTCTTGGCGCCGAGCTCGGGATGACCGTAGAAGTGTCCGCTGCCGGCGTGATCGACCGTAAAGCACTCGGGCTTGGAGACATCGTGCAAAAACGCCGCCCACATAAGGCTCGACGATGGCGCGACGCCGTCGCACAGCGCCAGCTCCCCTGCCACCGTCAGCACACGGGCGATATGCTCGTAGACGTTAAACGCATGGTAGACACTTCGCTGATCAAACCCGCGACCCGCTGCCAACTCGGGCACAGCGGCACAGATGAGCTCGGGATAGCGAAGCATCGCGTCTCCCCCATGACCGGTCGAAAGAATGCCCTCGAGCTCAATACCCACACGCTCGCGCGCCACGGCATCGAGCAGCGGCGCGCACTCGGCAAGCGCACGCTTAGTCTCGGGCTCAATCATAAAGTCCAGACGGCAGGCAAAGCGCACCGCACGCAGCATGCGCAGGGCGTCCTCGTTAAAGCGACGCTTGGGATCACCGACAGCGCGAATCAGCTTGCGCTCCAAGTCACCCTGGCCGTCGTAGCGGTCGACAAGCCCGCGCTCGGGATGCCAGGCCATGGCGTTGACGGTAAAGTCGCGGCGGGCCAGATCGTCCTCGAGCGAGGCGGCACGCTCGACACTCTGAGGATGGCGCCCATCGGTGTAAAAGCCATCCAGGCGGTACGTGGTGACCTCGATACGCTCGCCATCGGAAATAGCCGTGATTCCGCCAAATTTAATGCCCGACTCCACGACCGCGATATCAGCGGCCTCGAGCGCCGCTTTGGACTCCTGCCACAGGCCGCTACAGCACATATCAACATCGTGGTTGGGGCGCCCCATCAGGGCGTCGCGCACCCAACCGCCTACGTACCAAGCCTCAAGACCAGCCGCCTCAAGCGCGAGCAGGACGCGCAGGGAGGCATCGGACGGTTGCGTACCGTTGAGCGAAACATTGCACATGTCTATGGCCTCCTGCACTTGTGAGCGTTAATCGATGGTTCTCAAGAAGTCTAGCAAGAAACGAGAAAGCGCGCACACGCAATTGCTTCGTCGATTCGATAAAACGAGACAGCAGACGCCACATACGTTCAGCGCGCAAAAAAACACCCGCCTCGGTAATCCAAAGCGGGTGTTCGGCAACGATGTATCGATGCGGCTAGCAGACCTGGCGAACCTCGATGTGCTTCTTATATTCGTCCACCTTGGCAAAATCGCCCAGACCGGGGCACTCGACCACGTTGGCGCCGGTAGCCATCGAAAGGCGCAGGGCGTCCTCGACGCGCTCGGGGGCGTCGTGCCACACGGACAGGAAGGCAGCGAGCGAGGAATCGCCGGCGCACACCGTCGACAGCAGCTTGACGTCGAAGGTGCGGTTGGCAAACCAGATGTGCTCGCCGTTGGAGAAGTACGCACCGGCGCCGCCAAGAGTCAGCAGCACATTCTTGGCGCCCTTGGCGTGCAGCTCGGCCATCGCGCCCTTGACGGACTCATCGTCGCCACCGCTCACCTTAATGCCAAAGATATCGAGCAGCTCATCGTCATTGGGCTTGATCAGCAGCGGCTCCATGGCAATGAGGTCTGCCAGCTGATGGCTCGAGATATCGAGGACGAACTCGGCCCCCTTGGCCTTTACGCGGCGCAGGACCTCGGCCAGGAAGCCCTCGGAAGTGTTGGGAGGCAGCGAGCCACTGATGACCAAGCAGGTCATGTCATCGAGCGAATCGATGAGCTCAAACATCTCCTGCTCGTTGGCCTCGTTGATGGCGGCACCGGCGTTGACCATGTTGTACTCGGTGTCGGGGCCGGCGTTGAGGAACACGTTGACGCGCGTGATGCCGTCGGTCCACACGGGCTTGACGGGCACGCCCAGGGCCTCGGCGCCCTTGACGATGAACTCGCCCGAGAAGCCAGCGAAGAAGCCAAGGATCGTGGTGTCGACACCGTAGTGGTCAAGCGTAAACGAGACGTTAAGGCCCTTGCCGTTGGGCGTATAGACGGCGTTGCGAGTACGCGTGACGGTGTTGGCAGCAAGGCCGTCGCAGGCGATGTTGTAGTCAATGGCGGGATTTGCAGTGAGCGTGTAAATCATGAATGTTCCTTTCACGAAGCAGCGTGTTAATGAAAGTATATTCCACGCATCGGTAAAAGGCTAGGACAACTCGGTGAACGGTGTGGAAGCGATGAAGTACGGCGGGACACCTCTCCCCTGTGGCGGAACAAAAAGGCGCCCCAGCCGAAACCGGGGCGCCGCATGCGCACGAATATGTCGCGTTTCGATTACTGACGATCGAGCTTGCGGACAGCAACGCGCTTGCTGTACTCGTCGACGTGACCGAAGTCGCCGATGCCGACGGACTCGGCAACGTTGGCGCCGGTGGCCATAGCGAGCTTCATGGCCTCCTCGACGTTGTCGCGATCCCTGTACCACTTGTGCAGGAACGCAGCGAGGGTGCAGTCGCCGGCGCAGACGGAAGAGACCAGCTTGATGTTGAACTCACGCTTGGCGTACCAGATGTCCTCGCCGTTGGAGAAGTAAGCGTCGCCGCGGCTACCACGGGTGAGCAGCACGTTCTGAACGCCGGCGTCGTGAGCCATCTTCATGGCAACGCGGACCTCGTCGTCGGTGTCAACCGGCACGCCGAAGATGGCCTTCATCTCGTGATGGTTCGGCTTGATGAGCAGCGGCTTCTTGTGAGCGAGCTCCTTGAGCTTATCGGAGGACAGGTCCAGGACGACGTCGGCGCCACGGGCCTGAGCGTGCTCCATGACCTGAGCCAGGAAGTCAGGCGTAGCTTTGGGAGGCACGGAGCCGGAAACGATCAGGCACTCGAGATCGCCCGCGGTGTCCAGGATGTTGTAGAGCTCCTCCTGGTGCTGCGGCGTGATCGGAGCACCCGGGTTCAGGATGCCGTACTCGTGCTGGCCATCGTTGACGTAGGTGTTAATGCGCGTGATACCGTCGGTCCAGACCGGGCGGCAGAGGCAACCCAGGTTCATGACCTCCTCGACGATGAACTTGCCCGTGAAGCCAGCGAAGAAGCCGAGCGCGACGGTGTCGACGCCCATCTTCTTAAAGGCGAAGGACACGTCGAGGCCCTTGCCGTTAGCCGTGTAGCTGGCCGAGCCGGTGCGGACGTTCTCGTCGGGCTCGAGCGGAGAGCTCGAAACCGTCATGTCGACAGCCGGGTTAGCGGTTAGCGTGTAGAACATTTACAGTACCCCCTGTATATGTGAGGGCCGCGTGGCCGGCCCATTCCAACCACGCGGTTACCTCTGATACCAAATTAGCGAGCTGCGGACTCGAGCAGTGCCTTGACCTCGGCGGCGGTGTTGCAGGCGAGCGCCTTCTCGGCGAGCTCGTCGCACTCGGCCTTGGTCCACTGGCTGATGGTCTTGCGGGCGCGCAGGATGGACGGAGCGCTCATCGAGAACTCCTCCAGGCCCCAGCTGATCAGCAGCGGCTCGAGCAGCGGATCGGCAGCGGCCTCGCCGCACATACCGACCATGATGCCGGCCTTCACACCGCTCTCGATGATGTTCTTGAGCGAGCGGAGCACCTGTCTCTTATACACATCTCCGAGCCCACGAGACTAGCGCTCATC
>URNK01000104.1 GCA_900549195.1 uncultured Collinsella sp. | reverse complement strand
GTAAGGAGTCGTCGGCATCGTCAGATGTGTATAAGAGACAGTCTATGTTCTATCGGGTTGCCTGGGCAAGTTGCGCCAAGCTGCAGCCCTGCTGATAGACAAAGGTGAGGTATTGAGTGCAAGCGCGGTAGGCGTCAAACATCGCAAGCGCTTGCTCGACATTCGTGTAGACCTTCCAAGCTCCAAAGACCTTGTAGTTCTCGCCGCGCTGGACGATAAACTCGCGCACATCGTCGTAGGGATATCCGAGGAAGTAGCCTATTTCGTGCGGAAACTCGCAGGTGCAGTCGTTGCTGCAGCTAGCTTGCTGGGGTAGTGCGCATCGAGTCTGGCTACAGGCGCATTCCGCGACGTTATTGCTCGCGAGCGTGATGCGTGATGCCAAATGCACAAGGCATGTCGAAAGGTCTTTCGTGTCGTAGCCTTCCGAGGCGAGCGCCGTTTGGGCGCGAGGGTCTGCGAAATAGGTGGTGAGGCTTTTGGCTCGGTACATATACACGAGCGCTCCGCAGGGCCGCCAGACCAAAACACTCAGGTGGATACCGAACGGGTCAAGCTCGCGATTGCACTGGGCGATAACGTTGAGCAGGCGTGCTCGGCGCTCTGCGATGGTTTCGGTTGCGACCGAGCCGTCCCCGTGGGCGTAGGTGCCTGGATAGGTAAAGAGCGATGCCGGCTTGATGCCCGCGAGCGTGGGAGAGCAGTTGCGCACGACTGCCGCCTGAAACGTTGGGATGTCTATGGTTCGAGTCACGGCGCTCCTTACGGATCTAAACTGTTAGCCTAGGAAAACTTATACACGAAAGTAAGCCATGGTCAACAAAAAAGTTTGAAGAGGGAAACTAATTGACCGAACGGACATGAATTTGGGTTAAGATGGGGACACCCCATGGGGGTATCTAGATAGTGCTACTTGAAAGGGGAACGCATGAGTGACTTGCTCAACCCTGCGAATCTCATCGTGCTGGCCGTCATTGCCGTCGGCATGTTTTTTGGACTGCGTCGCATTGCCGCTTCGACACACGGGAAGAGTTGCTGCAGCGATGGTGCGAGCGGCAAGAAGGCCAAAAAGGTTGTTGTGGTGGATACCGATGCATCGCACTATCCCTATAGCGATGAGCTGCTCATCGGCGGCATGAGCTGTGACGGCTGCGCTCAGAACGTGGCCAATGCCCTCAATGCGCTGGACGGCGTGTGGGCAACGGTGACGTATGCGGATCACACGGCACGTGTGCGCTCTAAACAGCCGGTTGATCGTGGTGTTCTCGAGACGGCCGTGAAAGACGCGGGCTACTACGTCATGACGCTGTAAGCGCCGCCCTGGATGCGCTTCCTTGGCTAGGCTCGTCCGCGCAGTTCGATGTCTTGGATGTCGTCGAAGTCGATGGCGATGTCTTTGAGCTTGAGGAGCTTGAAGGCGGGGAGCGCCTCGTCGAGGATGCCGGTGCGGCTGCGATAGCCGTATGTATCGTAATAGGTGACACGAACCAAGTCGCCACGTTTGAGACCCTCGAGCTTTTTAGAAAGCACGAGGGCTTTTTCTTCCGTGAGCTCACGTTTTGGCTCGACGGTGATTTCCTGCTTGCGCACGAGCTCGTAGTATCCCGTGAGGGCGGCAAAGGGCATAAACTGCGCGGCACGGCCGGCACGGACGGTGCCGTTGGCGGTGAGCTTTGGGTCGGCGGAGCGACGTCTTCCCTCGGGGTCCGCTAGGCGTTCAAAAGGTGTCGGTGGCCGCATCGGCTGTTGTTGGGACTTAGGCACGATGTCCTCCAACTTGTTCGTTGCGTTCGCGCGCGGTGGCGCCGGCGGTAAAGCTTAATCCCTTGACGAGCGCGTTCTTGCCGTACTTGCCTTTCACGGCCAGGACGGCGCGCGCCAGGTCGCGCTCGCGCTCATCGGCCTCGATATCGCTGAACAGATCGATGGTGGCAAATTCCTCGGGCATGAGGTTGCCAAATCCCAGGTTGATGCGCTTGACCGGTCGTTTGGGATCGACAGTCTGCGCCCAGAGCTCATCGAAATAGCCCATGATCTTCTTAAACGAATTGGTACGCTCGGGCAGCTTTCGCGAGGCGTTAGAGTGCGCAAAGAGTGCGGCATAGCCACCGCGCGGTTTGCCGCCATGCTCTCCCACAAAGATGCCATCGATTGCCTGCGCTTCGCGCACCAGGCGACGCCGTTCGTCATCGCGCTGGACGGGCTTGGGCGCACGGGGCGCGAGCTCGGGGCCGGCGGTTGCGGTGGGTTCGATACTCGATGTGCTCGAGCGCAGGTGCCCGCATCCGTCCACATACTGCGCTGTACCGCTGGCGTCGAGGCGGCGTATGTCGGCGCGTTCGCTCGCGTAGCCCACAAAGAGCGAGATGCTGTCGCAGACCACGTGCTTATCGACCAAGTCTAAAACGGCGTTGTCGACCATCTCGCGCAAGACGGTATAGGCCTGTTCGTAGGCATAGCCCTTCGAGAGCACCTGTCCTGTGGTGGTCGAAGTTGCCTGCGGGCGATAGGCTTGGATATCGGCGATGGTTGTCGGCTCGCGTCCGAAGGCGTGATCGATAAGATATTCGGCATTGACGCCGAGCTCGTCGTAGAGCAGGTTCTCGTCGAGCGCGGCGACGCCCATCAGGTCGTAGACGCCATACTTTTCGAGTCGGCCTGCCACGCCGGGGCCGATGCCCCAGATGTCGGTGATGGGGCGATGGGGCCAGATCTCCTTGCGAAAGGTCTCGTCGTCGAGTATGCCGATGCGGCTGGGTACGTGCTTGGCGGTAATGTCGAGCGCTACCTTGGCCTGGAATAGGTTGGGGCCGATGCCGACCGTCGCCGTGATGCCGGTGCGCGCGAGGACCTCGTCGCGCAGCGTGCAGGCGAACCCTTCCGCATCGGTGTGATAGAGGTCCAGATAGGGCGTCACGTCGATAAAGCACTCATCGATGGAGTAGACGTGCACGTCCTGGGGGCTGACGTATTCCAGATAGATACCGTAGATTTTCGCCGACACCTCCATGTAATGCTGCATGCGCGGTACGGCCGTGATGTAGTCGATGCCATCGGGAATTTCGAACAGACGGCAGCGATTGTGTATCCCGAGGTCCTTCATGGCCTGTGTGATGGCGAGGCAGATGGTCGTGCGTCCGCGTGATTCGTCGGCAACGACCAGGTTGGTGGTGAGTGGATCGAGCCCGCGGTCCACGCACTCGACGCTGGCATAAAACGTCTTGAGGTCGATGCAGATGTAGGTGTGCTGCTCGTGCGCCACGCGTCCTCCCATCAAACACATGTTCTTATCGAATACCTGTTCGATAATACCCGCTCGACCAGACACCGTCAAAACCTGTCCCTTTTTGGCGGGTATGGTCGTGCGGCTGCATCGGGTTTTTAACGCAGCCCTAAAGAGCGCGAAACAGCTCGGAAAAGCTCGCTTCGTAGCATGAGCCTAACGATCAATACCGCCTATACGCACGGAAGGGTTGTGGAAAAGATGGTCAATTATGGGTTTGGTATGCCGACGCGCCTTGTTGCGGATGGAGACGTGGCTCGCTGGTGCGGACGATTGGTCGCTCACTACGGTGGCACCAAGGCGCTGGTCGTGTTGGGCGGTGACAAACATACGCACGATGAGCTCGTCTCGGCGGCGCTCGGCTCGCTTGATCGAGCCCTACTCGAACGCGTGCTTTTTCGCTGCGGCTTGGTCGGGGGCGACGGGGGAGACGATTTGGTCGATGAGGCCGTAGCCCTGGCGACCGACGAAGGCGTGGACTTTGTCCTGGCGATTGGCGATGCCGATACTGCCGGCTTTGCGCGCGAGCTCGCGCGTCGCATGGCGGCGCTCGATGCCGGCGAAGACGGCTTTGTGCCTTATGGATGCATTGTCTCGGAGGGCAAGGTGCCTGCTGTCGTGGGCACCGGCGAGGTTCCCGTTTTTGCCATTATCGCGCCCGAACTGCTGGAGGGCATCGGGTCTCCTTTGCGTGAGTTGCTCGGTAGCGTCTGCGCTGCGGGCTAATATCTGCCAGGAAGGGACAGGTTAATTTTGGTAGGTAAAGCGTTTGACCTGCCAAAATTAACCTGTCCCTTTTTGGTCGGTCGCCGTTTAGGGGCGGATTGGCAACGCTCGCTGATTGTAGTCTTGACCTGCGCTAGAATAGTGGCATCTGAATGTCCGGGCGCATGGAGGCGTGCGCCCGTATGCTGAGGAGGACTCTATGGCAACTGTTGCCGCACCTATCGATGCTACGTCGACTGCCGCTTGGAAGGCGCTCGAGGCTCATCAGGAGAAGCTCGAGGCCGAAGGTATCGACCTCAAGGCCTGGTTCGCTGCTGACGCCGACCGCGTGAACAAGCTGAGCTTTGACGCCGGTGACCTGCACTTCGATCTGTCGAAGAACCTGGTGACCGATGAGACCGTCAAGCTGCTGTGCGATCTTGCCCGCGAGGTGAAGCTCGAGGAGCGCCGCGACGCCATGTTCTCTGGCGAGCACATCAACACTACCGAGGACCGCGCTGTCCTGCACACCGCGCTGCGCCGCCCGGCAAGCGAGAAGGGCCAGCTCATCGTCGACGGCCAGGACGTCGTCGCCGACGTGCACGAGGTCCTCGACCGCATGTATGCCTTCGCCGAGCGCGTGCGCTCCGGTGAGTGGAAGGGCGTTACCGGCAAGAAGATCGAGCATCTGGTGTCCATCGGCATCGGCGGCTCCGACCTGGGCCCGGTCATGGCCTACGAGGCTCTGCGTCCCTATGCCGACGCCGGTATCGACTGCCGCTACATCTCCAACATCGACCCCAACGACCAGGCCGAGAAGCTCAAGGGCCTGGATCCCGAGACCACGCTCGTAATCATCGTCTCCAAGACCTTCACCACGCTCGAGACCCTCACCAACGCCCGCGAGGTCAAGACCTGGATGCTCGAGCAGCTCAAGGCTCAGGGCGCCATCGACGGCTCCGATGAGCAGAACGCCGAGGCCGTGGCAAAGCACTTCGTCGCCGTTTCCACCGCACTCGAGAAGGTCGAGGCCTTCGGTATCGACCCCGCCAACGCCTTCGGTTTCTGGAACTGGGTTGGCGGCCGCTATTCCGTTGACTCCGCCGTGGGCCTGTCGCTGATCGTCGTGCTCGGCCCCGAGCGCTTCCAGCAGTTCCTCGAAGGCTTCCACGCCATCGACGAGTACTTCTGCAACACGCCGCTCGAGAACAACGCCGTCGCGCTGATGGGCCTGCTCAATGTCTGGTACGTCAACTTCTTCGGTTCCAAGAGCCACGCCGTGCTTCCGTACTGCCAGTATCTGCACCGCTTCCCGGCCTACCTGCAGCAGCTCACCATGGAGTCCAACGGCAAGCACGTCCGCTGGGACGGCAGCGCTGTGACCTCCGATACCGGTGAGATCTTCTGGGGCGAGCCCGGCACCAACGGCCAGCATGCCTTCTATCAGCTGCTGCACCAGGGCACTGTGGTGGTCCCGGCCGACTTTATCGCTTTCGCCAACACTGCCAACCCTGCGACCGACAGCGGCCAGGATGTCCACGAGCTGTTCCTGGGCAACTTCCTGGCCCAGACCAAGGCGCTCGCCTTTGGTAAGACGGCCGATGAGGTTCGTGCCGAGGGCACGCCCGAGCAGATCGTCCCGGCCCGCTGCTTTGAGGGTAACCGTCCGACGACCTCGATCTTTGGCGACACGCTGACCCCGTTCGCACTCGGCGAGCTCATCGCACTGTACGAGCACATCACGTTTGTCGAGGGCACGGTCTGGGGCATCGACTCCTACGACCAGTGGGGCGTTGAGCTGGGCAAGCAGCTTGCCAAGCAGATTACCCCGGCCTTCCACGACGACGCCGCCAAGGCCGAGCAGGACGCTTCGACCCAGGCGCTCATCGAGTTCTACCGCGCTCACCGCAAGTAGTCGCTGCTGTTAACGCATCGCGCCTTATAGCCAGGGGTCCGTATCCTATCGGATGCGGGCCCCTTTGCTTTGCCGTGGTCCCAGGGCGCACGGCCTTTGTGGAACATCGCCGGGGCGCCGCGCGCTGCGAGAACCCTGCGCCTAGATCTTGGCCTCCGCATGGCCTCGCTGCGCCTCGGGCAGCTCCCCGTAGAGCGGATGGTCTTCGAGCCTAAAGCGCTCGACCTGTTCGGGAGTGCGACCGCGTACAAAGAGCCACGAGCGATCGATCGGCGTCGCCACTGTCTCTTATACACATCTCCGA
>URNK01000103.1 GCA_900549195.1 uncultured Collinsella sp. | reverse complement strand
TCGTCGGCAGCGTCAGATGTGTATAAGAGACAGTTATTCGCCTGGTCAACATTTTGGTGTGGTCGGCGAACCGAGACGACGCGCACGACTACATCGGGCGCATTGCAAAGCTTCTTAAGCGCCGCTGGCATGCCGCCGCGCCAGACTTTTTGCGGGCGGGCAGCGCGGTGCCGCAGGTGCTGGGCCCGGCTTCGTGTGTAATCGAGAGAGCCAAGGACCGTTACCGCTTCCATCTGCTTGTGAAGTCGCCCGTGGGGTACCATGTCTCTGATGATATCGACGCCTGCCTCAAAGAGGCGGGCTCCATGCGCGGCGTGAGCGTGAGCGTTGACGTCGATGCCTATGATTTGATGTAACAACCCGAAAGGATGGCCATGGAAGCCAACGGAATCGTACTGTCGCCCGACCCTCGTCTGCGCCAGGAGTGCGCCGTCATCGAGGAGATCACCCCGGCGATTGAGGCGCTTGCCGAGAAGATGAAGAAGATGATGTTCGACAACGGCGGTTGCGGCCTGGCCGCCCCGCAGATCGGTGAGCTCATTCAGCTCGTCACCATCGACTGCGACTACAGCGACAAGAACGATTACGACCCGTACGTGCTCATCAACCCCGTCATTGTCGAGCAGAGTGACCATTTGGTGCCGTTTAGCGAGGGCTGCCTTTCCATCCCCGGCATTAGCTGCGAGATCGAGCGTCCCGATCACGTTGTCGTCGAGGCGTATGACCTGGATGCCAACCTGATTCGCTATGAGGCCACAGGCGACCTGTTCTGCGTGTGCCTGCAGCACGAGATCGATCACCTGCACGGCAATACCATGTTCGAGCGACTCAAGCCGATGCAGAGGATCAAGGCAGTCAAGGAGTACCAGGACGCCCTAGCCCGCGGCGCTCGACCGGGCGAGACGGAGTAAGTCCCACCGTCCCCTTCCGCCGCAGGGCTTAGGTTTTGCTCCATGCTCAAACAGTCCTGCTCGCACGAAGAGCACATTAAGTGCTCTTCGGCTCGTGCGGAACTGCGCGTGGAGCAATAACCTAAGCCCTGCGGCGGAAGGGGACTGCGTTTTCGTGCTCCTCTTCGCCCGGGTGCCGTCGGGCCAGGGATGGGCGTCTTCGCTGATAGTCTTTGTTGAGAGAGAGCTGCTTTTATTGCGGCTCTTTCTTTGGTTTTGGGTATATTTGTTCTTGTTGAATTGTTATTGCGGATGAGCTGGGTACTTGGCTTTCCGCTGTTATTTGTAGCCGTCTCGGCTTTGGTTGAGAGGAGACTATCTTTTATGCGTATTGTGTTTATGGGTACGCCTGATTTTGCTGTGCCTTCGTTGACTTCGCTTGTTGAGGCTGGGAACGAGATTGCACTTGTTGTTACTCGTCCCGATGCTGTTCGTGGGCGTGGTAAAAAGTTGGAGCCGTCTCCTGTTAAGGCTAAGGCGCTTGAGTTGGGGTTGCCGGTTGTTGAGGCCAATCGTATGACGCCTGAGGTTGTTGAGGCGCTTCAGGCTGTCCAGGCTGACATTTTCTGCGTGGCTGCTTATGGGTGCATTTTGCCCGATGAGGTGCTGCATATGGCGCCGCTCGGCATTGTGAATGTTCATGCGTCCTTGCTGCCTCGTTGGCGTGGGGCTGCTCCTATTCAGCGTGCGATTCTCGCTGGTGACGAGGTTGCTGGCGTTTCTATCATGCGCATCGGGCATGGCGTGGATACTGGCGCTTATTGTGCTCAGGCTTCCACGTCGGTTGCCGGTAAGCATGCTGAGGCGCTGACCATGGAGCTTGCTGAGCTTGGCGGTAAATTGCTTGCCGATACGCTTCCTTCGCTTTCCGATGGCACCGCCGTGTGGACTGAGCAGGATGAGTCGCTTGTTACCCATGCCGCCAAGATTTCTAAGCAGGAGATGCGTCTTGATCCGCAGATGGGGGCGCTCAATTGCGTGCGTCATGTGCTGGCCTCGTCCGATACCGCGCCTGCCCGATGCGTGATTGCCGGCAAGACCGTGCGCGTGCTCGATGCTGCACCGGCCGATGTCTCGCTTGACGAGGGCGCCGTTGACGTTAAGAACAAGCGTGTTTACCTTGGTCTTTCCGATGGCTCGGTTGAATTGCTCGAGGTTAAGCCCGATGGCAAGCGTGCTATGTCTGCTTCTGCCTGGGCTGCTGGCCTGCAGGGCGCCGATCTTTCGTGGGGTGTTTTGTCATGAGCAAGCTGTCACCCGCGCGCAAGCTTGCGCTCGATGTATTGATGGAGGCCGATCGCCGCGGTATGTATGCACGCGACGTGTTGTCTTCCCGTGCTTCTGCCAAGGCCATTGATCAACGCGATTCCGCGTTTGCCGCTCGCTTGGCGCTCGGTGTTGCCGCCACACAGGGTATTTTGGATGAACTGCTCGATCAGTTTCTCGATAAGCCCAAAAAGGTCGCGCCGCGTGTTCGCATGGCGCTTCGCATCTCGGCCTTCGAGATGCTCTATCTGCATACGCCTGGCCGCGTTGCGGTGAGTCAGGGCGTTGAGCTGGTGCGCAGCGGAGCTAAGTCTGCCGCCGGTTTGGCCAATGCCGTGCTCCATAAGGTCGCGGACAACGTTGAGAACTTTGCCACTGCGTCCGATGTAGATGAGTCTGAGCGACGCTTGGTTCGTCTGTCGCGCCTGATGGGTCTGCCGCGTTGGCTTTGCGCTCGTATTATGGCCTCGTTCGATACCCCAGAGGGTGCGCTCAACTTTGCTGGCAATCTGGCCCCCGCGCCTCTGGCCCTGCATGAGAACGCCTTTGCGAACAAGCCCGATCCGTATATCTCACAGCTCGTCGCGCCTGTCTTCCCGGGCTGCCATGCCCCGGTTGATGCCCAGGTTACCGTTGCTTCGGGTGTGTTTGAGCGTGCTGCCGCGGTGGCGTCTGATCTCAACGCGCAGCTTATCGCCACGGCTGCCACGCGCCCTGGATGCTGCCTTGAGATTGGTGCCGGTCGCGGTACCAAGACCTATGTGATGATGTGCCAGGCTAAGCGCGCCGGCTATGAGCGTCAGCATACGGCACTTGATCTTCATGACCGCAAGTGCGATCTGAATCTCGCTCGCCTGCATAAGGCCGGTATTCAGGGCGTTCGTACGGTTTCGGGTGATGCCTGTGAGCTTGATGAGGTGCTCACATCGTTTGATGCCATGCTTGGAGAGCCGGTTAAGTTCGACACGGTCTTTATCGATGCGCCGTGCTCGGGCACCGGCACCATGCGCCGTCATCCTGAGATCCCGTGGCGCCTAACCGAGAATGATGTGACGACCGAGTTACCCAAGCTTCAGCTGACGATGCTTAAGGAGGCTTCTGCGCGCGTGGCCGCCGGCGGAGAGCTCATCTATGCCACCTGCTCGGTTTTTGATGAAGAGAACACGCAGGTCGTGGATGCCTTCCTGGCCTCTTCCGAGGGCGCCGACTTTAGCGTCGCACCGCTCTCCGAGGCGCAGATTCTGCAACTCCCTGAGTTCGATCAGGCCAAGAAACTCGTATCCGTACGCCAGAACGATCAAGGCCTCTTCCAAAGCGTGCCGGTAAACGCCGACTCCTACGACGGCCACTTCTGCGCCCGCCTGATTCGCAAGTAACTACTAAGTTGCGTTGAAATAGGGATTGAATAGCGGCATCTACCCGCCAAAAAGTCCTTATTTCACCGCAACTCATAGAGCCACCTATAGCGCAAAGAAACAGCCCCGCGATCGATGTCGGTCGCGGGGCTGTTTGGTTCCTAGTGGCTATGCGGGCAGTTGGCGCAGCAGCCGCTGGTGGCGTTGGTGCTGGAACCACCGCTTCGCTGGTCGGTGTTGTAGAAACCGCTGCCTTCGAACTTAATGCCGCTGGCCGAGAACGTCTTGGATGCCGGGGCACCGCAGCTAGGGCATACGACCTCGGGCGTCTCGGACATGGGGTGCTCAACCTCAAACACGTTGCCGCAGCTCGTGCACTTGTAATCGTAGCGCGCCATAATACTTCCTTTTCAGCACAAAGCGGGCAGATCGCTCTGCCCGCAAAAATTCAAACAGCTGTAACTGTACCCTATATCGGGGGTTTTATCACGCTTCGCCCCAGAATCTATGAGTGTTGCGCAGGAGCTTCGCAGTTTTCTCCTCGGCTGCAGCAACGTCGGCCTCGTCAGCCTGCCATGTCCAGTTGCCTGTGGCTACACCCGGCACGTTCATACGTGCATCGTCGCCCAGTCCCAGCACGTCCTGCAGCGGCATCATCACGAGCGGTGCACCGCTTGCCAGGGCATTGCCCATGAGCTCGCTTGCCAATGTAATGCCGCTCGGCTCATCGCCGCCTGCAAAGGAGCGCGTGCACCAGCCGGCAAGTGTCGAGGTGTCGTGCGTCGAGGTGTACAGGATCTTTCCCGGTGTGGGGTGAATTCCGCAACGAACGTCGTAGTCGCTAAACTCCAGCACGTCCATGCCGGGGAAGCCGCAGGTCGAAGCCATGGCGCGAACGCCGGGCGTCAGGTAACCCAGGTCCTCGGCGATAAAGTTGAGCGGACCCAGCTCTTCATAGGCGGTCTGGAACAGGTCCTTGCCCGGGCCTGCCAGCCAGCGGCCGTCGGCACAGGCCTTACCGGCGGGAATGCTAAAGTAGCTGTGGAAGCCCAGGAAGTGGTCCAGGCGCACGCGGTCGTAGAGCGAAAACGCACGGCGCAGGCGGTCGAGCCACCAGCGATAGCCGTTCTCCTTCATGCGATCCCATCGGAAGGTGGGGTTGCCCCACACCTGGCCCTCGGGCGCAAAGTTGTCGGGCGGCGCGCCCGAAATCTCAATCGCCTTGCCGGTATCGGACAGCCAGAAGTTCTCGGGCTCGCTCCACGCGTCGGCCGAATCGTCCGAGACATACATCGGGATATCGCCGATGACCTCGATGCCCTTCTTGTGCGCATAGTTCATGAGCTCGCACCAGGCAAGGTCAAAGCGATACTGCATGTACGCCTGCAGCTCGGCCTCGTCGTGGAAGCGCTTGTCATCGATCAGATACTCGTTGTAGCGCGCGACATCTGCCGGCCAATCGTGGCGCGACTCGCCCTCAAAGTACTTCTTAACGGCCATGTAGACGCAGTACTTCTCGAGCCAGTCGGCGTTGCGATGTTTAAACGCCGTGTACAGCGGGTCGGCATCCTCGCCGCCGTGAGCCTTCCATGCAGCAAAGTCGGCGGCCAGCTCCTCGTGACTCTCGGGTAGCAGATCAATATTGCCTGCAAAGGCCGAGGGGCCGGCGTAGGGGGAGCGGAAGAAGTCCGTGGGGTTGACGGGCAGGACTTGCCAGTAGCGCATGCCCATAGCGGCCAGATGGTCGATAAAGCGACGCGTGGGCGCACCGATTGTGCCGGGCTTGCCGTCATCGGTCGGCACCGAGGTGATGTGGCACACAACGCCCGCGCCATGATCGAGCGGCTCCTGCAGGCGCTTCTCGGCATGGTGATAGATGATCGAAGAGCCCAGCGGGTACAGGTCGAGCGTGACGGTACCGTTGTGGATCTCGCACTCGTGACCGCTGATCACGTCGCTCGCGCATTCGCCGAGCGCCGGAATCGTCACGCGGTGCGAATTGCGCAGACTGCGGTTGATGATAACCGTCGCGGCCTCGCCGTCTTTGCCCGTGCGGGTGTAAGCCAAGACTTCGTCGTTGAGCGCAAAGGCCTTGATCTCGCCATCGACCATAAAGGGCAGCGCACGGCGCACGGCAGACGCGTTCTTAACGATGGCCAGTGTGTCGAAGTCGTGGAGTTGGTCCTTGGTCGGCAGGGTACGGCGGTTGCCCGGATCGGTGAGGCCCTCCAAGCCGTATTCATCGCCGTAATAGATTGAGGGTACGCCCGGGAAGGTCATCTGCATGAGCGTCGCCAGCCAAAAACGGCTCTTGGCCAGACCCATCGAGTTCTCGTCCAGGCGCCATTTGCTGCGCTCGCTCTCGGGCAGCTGCGACTCGTCGGGGCCACCGCCGAGCACCGAGATGATGCGCGGACGGTCGTGGCTCGAAAGCAGATTGAGCGCGCAGGCCAGTGCCTCGCGCGGGTAGTTCTCGCGCAGGGTTTCGATATCCTCGGCTGCCTGGTAAGCGTTCTTGTAGCCCATCAAAAAGCCGATGACCATGTCGCGGAAGGGGTAGTCCATGGCGGAGTCGAGCTCCGAGCCCTGCAGATAGCGACGCAGGTGGCCATCTGTCTCTTATACACATCTCCGAGCCCACGAGACTAGCGCTCA